>DASXWF010000147.1:0-5118 GCA_036503835.1 Polyangiaceae bacterium
AGGAAGGTCTCCGCTTCGGTGTCCCCCGAAAGCTTCGGATGGCCGAGCCGGCCCTCGGCGCGCAGCGTTCCGCCCAGGCTGAAGCTCGGACCGTCACCCGCGGGGCGCTCGTCGCGGAGTCGCTCCGATCGATCCTCGAACGGCTTTGCGGGTCCGGATCGCTTCGGACTGCTTTCACCCGTCAGGGACCAGACGAACGAGCTCGTGAGCAGCATGCAAAGACCCGCCAGGGCACCGACGCTTCGAACCTTCATGAGAGCCTCCGGAAAAAACCGCACCACGGCCCGGGAGACCGGGCTCGAACGAGAAACGCACGAGACCGCCGGGGCTTACGCCTCTCCGGGGCTCGACTCGGCCGAACCGCTCGACCGTGCCAAAATGGGTACGACCGACCCGCCTGGAAGATCTGGTGCGATTCACGAGCCCGCCCGGAGCAGCATGCGGCCCGCCGACCATCCCGACTTTTTTCGGCTTCCACCGCCGGAAGGGCGTTCCCGCGAAAGCACCATCCGGCTCGACGCCGCGGGACGTTTCACTCACGACGGAGCCCCCGTCGAACACCCGGGCATGGCCCGCGCCTTCGCGAGCTGGATCGCGCGCCACCCGGACGACGGCCGCTACGTCCTGAACAACGGCTGGGACTGGACCTACTTCACGGTCGAGGACGTTCCGTTCTTCGTCGAACGCGTGTTCGAGCGCGGCGGGCGGCCGTGGCTCGAGCTGTCGGACGGGAGCGAGGAAGCACTCGATCCCCGGGCGCTGCGGATGCCCGCCGAAGACACGCTGTACGTGCGCGTCAAGCAGGGCGCGTTCGAAGCCCGCTTCCAGCGGCACGCGCAGCTCGGGCTTGGTCCGTGGCTCGAGGCGCTGCCGAACGGGCAGCTGGCGCTCGGGATCGGAACGGAGCGGCACGTGCTTTCGGAAGCGCCGCGGAGCGAGGAAGCGCCCTGAAATCCCGGTTTTGCGCGGAATAGGGCGCGGGCATGCTAGAAGGGCTCCCCCCATGCGTGTCTTGGTCGTGGACCGATTGGCTGAGGATGCTCTCGACGAGATGCGCGCTCTCGGTGTCGAGGTCGAGTACGCGCCCGAGGTCCAGTCGAGCGAGCTGCCGAGCCGCCTCGGGGGCGTGAACGTCCTCATCGTGCGTGGCACGGAGGTGAGCGCGGCGGCGCTCGCGGCTGGCAAGTCGCTGAACCTCGTGATCCGGGCGGGCGCCGGTACGCGCAACGTCGACGTCGCCTACGCCAGTGAACGAGGGATTTACGTGGCGGCGACCCCGGGTCGCAACGCGCGCGCCGTCGCCGAGCTCACGTTCACGCTGGTCGGCTGCCTCGATCGGCGCGTCCCGGACGCGACCATCGCCCTGCGCGGCGGCCGCTGGGAAAAGGACGAATACGCGCGCGCCGTCGGCCTCGAGGGACGCCGCATCGGCATCCTCGGGCTCGGCCACGTCGGTCGCGCCGTGCTGCGCCTCGCCCAGGCTTACGAGATGGTGCCCTTCGCGTACGGTCGCGCGCTCACCGCCGCGCGCGCGGCCGAGCTCGGCGTCGAGCGCGTGTCCTCGCCGCTCGAGCTTGCGCGCCGTTCCGACGTTTTCAGCGTCCACCTCGAGCTCAGCGAACGCACGCGCGGCATCGTCGATCGCCGCGTGCTGGAAGCGTTGCCGGACGGCGCCTCGTTCGTGAATACCGCGCGCCCGGAGCTGGTCGACTACGACGCCCTGCTCGACCTCATCCCCAAAAAATCATTGCGCGTCGGGCTCGACGTTCTTCCGTCCGAACCCGGCGAGCGCACCGCCCGCTACGAGCACGCCATCCTGCATGCCGGTCTCGTCTACGCCACGCCGCACATCGGCGCCTCCACCGACCAGGCGCAGACCGCGATCGCCGGAGAAACGGTGCGAATCCTGCGGAGTTTCGTGACCAAGGGCGAAGTCCCGAACGTCGTCAACATCGCTCAGAGCACGTGGTCGCGCTACCAGCTCGTGGTCCGCCACGTGGATCAGGTGGGAGCGCTCGCCAACGTGCTCGCCGTGTTGAAGCGTCACGGCCTCCACATCAGCGGGCTCGACAACACCGTGTTCGAAGGCGGCCGCGCCGCCTGCGCGAAAATCCGCGTGGAGTCGCGCCCGTCGGAGGCGTGCCTGCAGGAGATCATGGCGTTCAGCGACGAGGTCCTGCACGTGGACCTCGTCACGCTGCCGAACGTGGCGTGACGCACTACGCCTGAGGGCGCAGGCGAAC
The DNA here is from genome assembly GCA_036503835.1 of Polyangiaceae bacterium. GTDB lineage: Bacteria > Myxococcota_A > Polyangia > Polyangiales > Polyangiaceae > PMG-095. The sequence goes on from DASXWF010000147.1 coordinate 2,244, forward strand.
CGCGAGCACCGAAGAGCTGGCAGCGCGCACCACGCGCTCCGCCACGCTGCCGAGCGCGAGCCGCGCGAGTCCAGTCCGTCCGTGCGTGCCCACCACGACCAGCTCCGCTCCGAGCTCGTCGGCCGTGCTCACGATGGCCGAGGCCGCCGAACCGTCGAGCACGCGCGTCTCGACCGGGACCCCGCCGGCCGCGATCCCGGCGCCCTGCACCGCTCCCTCGAGCGCCGTCTTCAGCGCGGCGTGGAGCTGCTTCTGAACGTCGGGAGGCGGGAGCGCGGGCATCGCTCCGATGAGTCCTGCCGCGGCCGACGTCGGATTCCACTCGAGCACGGAGACGACCACGAGCCTCGAGCCGGTGCGTTTCGCGGCTTCCGCGCCGGCGGCGATCGTCGGCAAGGACGGGTCCGAGAGATCCGTCGCGGCCAGCACCACCCCCGATTTCTGCGCCGGCCGCGCCACGAGCACCGAGCAGTGCGCGTGACGGACCACGAGCTCCGCCACGCTGCCGAGCACCACGCGCGCGAGCCCGGTACGGCCGTGAGTCCCGACGGCGACACAGTCGGCGTGCCAGCTCTCGGCGCGGCGTACGATTTCTGCGTACGCCGACCCACGATCGACGAAGACCTCGCTGAACGCGAGCCCGAGCTTCGAGTGCGCGTACTCCGCAATCTGCTTTTTGAGCTGGGCTTCCTCCGCCACCAGGTTTCGACGCGACTCGATGTACTGGTCCGGAAACAGCGCGGCCAGATCGGTGATGGCCGGCAAGACGTGACAGGCTGCGACGTCGGCGCCCTGTGCCAGCTCGCGCGCTTGGCGGAGGGCCTCGAGGGACGAGTCACTGAAATCGACGGCGGCGAGAACCTTCATGCTCGGACCTTGCCGCAGGGGCAGGGGAGGTCAACTGCAGGTGAGAAACCATGGACGTGCAGGGGTAGGGCGGCGTGGCGTTCCTCACCGGGACACCTGGCCACCTAAACCCGGAGCCGGGGCCGATTTTCCGCCGTGCGGGGCTGGATCTGTGCCAAAAAAGAGCCGGATTGTGCCAGCGCGGCTGCCGGCCTCGCGCCGGGGACCCGGCGGGGTCGATCGTCGCGCAACTGGGGCCTACGATCTGCCGACCAAGCCGTGACGACGCACTGGAACGTGAGCGACACGCAGAACTCCGATGGCGGGCTCGAAGCGCTCTTCGAGCGAACGCCGTACCGGCCCCTCCGGCGCATGCAAAATGGGGGCATGGGGGAGTTCGTCCTGGTCGAGCATCGCGAGGTCGGTCGCGTCTTCGTAGCGAAGGTCTTACCGAAGCACTTCGCGACCGACCCCGTGCTCGTCGATCGCCTCCGGCTGGAGGCCCAGTCCCTGGGTGCCCTCGCGCACGAGAACATCGTCTCCGTAGTCGGCATCGACCGCCAGAGCGACGGCCGCCCCTTCTTCGTGATGGAACGCCTGGACGGCAACACCCTCGGGGAGGAGCTCGCGCAACGCGCGACCCTGCCGCTGCTCGAGGCTACCGGCTACGCGCTCGAGGTCCTTTCGGCGCTCGAAGCCGCGCACGCCCGCGGCATCGTTCATCGCGACATCAAGCCCGAGAACGTCTTTCTGCATCGCACCGCCAGCGGCCGGCGCACCGTCAAGCTTCTCGACTTCGGTATCGCGCGCGTGCTCCCGGGCGTCTCCGCGCACGGTCCGCGCCCGCTGCTGGTTCCGACCCAGACCGGCGCCGTCGTGGGAACCCCGCGCTTCATCAGTCCCGAAGGCGCGTCGGGCGAGCGCGTCGACCAGCGCGCCGACCTCTACTCCGTCGGCCTTCTGCTCTACGTCATGCTCGCCGGTCGCGGACCCTTCGACGATCGCGCCGACCGCAACGAGATGGTCAACGCTCACGCCACGGCGCGCCCGAGTCCGCCGTCCCACTTCGCTCCCGAGCCGCTCCCACCCGAACTCGACCGCGTGATCCTCAAAGCCCTCGAAAAAAGCCCGGATGAGCGCTACCAGAACGCGCCCGAATTCGCGCGCGCCCTGCGCAACGCCGCCGACTCCTTCACGCGCGCCGTCGGCTGGGCGCCCACGACCTCCTTCGACGCGCCGCCCACGACGCCCGACCCACTCGGCGTCCCGCCCGACACTGCGCGCGACACCGAGCGAACGAACCTCACTTCCCGCACCTTTCCCGACCCGTTCGTGCCCTCGCGCTCCACTCCTGCCAGTTACCTCTCCGGCTACTCGGAAACGCGCACCGCCGCCGTCCCGGTGCTCGCCCCCCCCGAAGTCGCGCCGCCGCCGGCCCGCATGGCTAGCCTCGCCGCGGCCTTCGTCGTGATTGCGCTCGGCACGGGCTGGCTCGCGTCCGAGCTCGTCGGCGCCCTGCGTGCCGCATGGGGGGGGCCATGAGCGATATCATCCGCGAACCGTTCAAGCCGGGCGATCGCTTTCTCAAGTACGAAATCGGAAAGCTTCTCGGCAAGGGCGGGCACGCCTTCGTCTACGAGGCCAACCACCTCTTCTTGCGGCGTACGGACGCCATCAAGATCATCCGGAGCCCGCGCGAATCCGGCCGTGACCTCGCTCAGCGCGCCGAAGCCGAAGCGCAAGTCCTCGCGCGACTCGAGCACGCGAACATCGTCAAAGTGTTCGACGCGGGCGGCACCGACGACGGCCTCGTTTACATCGTCATGGAGCGTCTCGTCGGACGCACCCTGCGCGACGTCCTCGGCGAGCTCAACCGCCTCACCCCGGCCGAGGCCCTGCTCGTGGCGGAGCAGATCGCGCGCGCCGTGGACGCCGCCCACAAGGCCGGCATCATCCACCGTGACCTCAAGCCCGCCAACGTGATGATCGATCGCGACGGCCGGGTGCTGGTGATGGACTTCGGCCTCGC
>DASXWF010000148.1:0-3796 GCA_036503835.1 Polyangiaceae bacterium
TCCCACAACGACATCTCCATCGTGGGCAGCATCGCCTCGTAGTCGCCGCGCTCCTTCTCGGTGAAACTGAAGTCGAGCTTGGTGCCGAAGACATCGACGACGCCCGCGGAGAGCCACGCGAATCCCGGCAGCGGGACCGCGGCGGCTTCGACAGGAACGCACAGCGACACCTCGCAACCTTCGAACGCCGCGACCACCTCGCAGCCCGTGGTCTCGTCGGGCGACGCCTGCCAGAAGTACGCCGCGGCGCGCAGGCGCGGACCGTGCTCGCTCGTCGGCAGTCGAGCCGCGAGCGCGACGAGTCCGTGGCGCTCGACATCGATGGCGGGCTCGGCTTCGGCCACCTCGAAGCCCGCGTAACCCCCACACCCGACGCAGAGCCAAGCAAGAATAGCGCAGTTTTGAGCCGGCTGGAACTTTCGCAGAGTGCGGCGAATTGACACGCTTCAATATGCGCGAGTTCCAGGGGTAGTCAAATCCCCGACATCACCCGCGAGGAGGCCTCGCCGTCTCGCGGCGAGACGCTTCAGCGCAGGTAGTACAGGTAAACCGCGAGCGGCACGAAGCCGGCGATCGCCTCGGGCGACACCGTCGGATACGCCTCCCAGTAGTCGCGGATCAGCTCGGCGTGGTCGAAGTCTTCCGGGTTGGCGTAGAGACCGTGCGTGCCGGTGAAGTGGCCCGACTTCGGGCCGCTCGAAAGCTCGGTTTGCAGCTGATCCTTGAGGCGGCGCAGCGTCGCGACGCGCTGAACGTCGAAAGCGCCGAGCGACTTGTCGCGCAGGCGCCGGCGGATCTTGTCGTCCGACGCGGCACGATCGTCGATGGGAAATTCGTCGCGAAGCACGGAGAGCACCTCGCTGTCATAGGCCGTACGCGCCTGCTCTTCGGGCGTAAGCGGCTTCTTACGGAGCTTGGGCGGCGGTGTGGATTTGGCAGACGGGCGCTGCTCGCTCGACTTGGAGCGGCGCCTGGACGGCGGAGTCGCGCGGAGCGCTGCCTGTTTCGGCGCGGGGACGAGCGTCAGGCGCGGCTTCGCGCTCGCCTTCGGCTTTGCCTGAGCTTCCTTGGGTTTCGCCGCCCTGCTCTTCCCGCGACTCTTGGCCTTGGCCGTACGCGGCACAGGCTTCACTCGCAGGGTGCGGGTGCGCTTTCCGTTCGTTCTCGACGCCGTCCTTCCCATCGCTGAGGTGCCCTCCGCCCGAGGCTTGCTCCGGCTTCGAACGCCGAGAGACGAGCCATTCTACCCGGGTCGCGTCACACTGTTCCAGAACGGAGTTTTGGCCACCCCGACCGACATGAAGGGGTTACTTTCTCGCAACGAAAGCGCTTGTCTTCTCGGACCGTCGCGGAACCACCCCGAGATGGCGACAGTACGGCTGGAAGACGGAACCGAGCGCGGCAAACCCGCCAGGCGGCCAAGACTGCTCGCGGGGCTGCGAACCCTGGCGCGCTGGGCCCTCGCCGCCACGGCCGCGTCGTTCGTCGTTTCGAGCACGCCGGCGCGGGGTGAGGCCCCGGCCGACGCCAGCGGCATCGTGCTGGCGGTGAGCGTGGGCAGCGCGAAGGGTCGCGTGCTCTGCGGCCTCTACGAACGCAACGGCTGGTTGAAGCGCCCCCTGCAGGGCTCCACGTCGTCGATTCGATCCAATGTGGCAACGTGTCACTTCCAGGGCGTGAAGCCGGGGACGTACGCCGTCGGAGCGTTTCACGACGAGAACTCCAACGGCCGGCTCGATCGCAGCTGGACGGGACTACCGCGCGAGCCCTGGTGTCTGTCGCGAGGACCGCGAGGAACGTTCAGTCCGCCGCCGTTCGAGGCGGCGAGCTTTCCCGTCGCGCAGGGAACGGTGCGTCTGAGCTGCCGAGCGCGCTGAGCGCTCGCAGCGCGCGTTCGTCGTCGCCGCTTCGCTGCGGGCGGCGGACGGTCGGCGCGTCGATGGATTCGAGATCGCGATTGAGTGAACGTGTCACGCTCGATTGATGACCTGCTGTCATTGATGCGCCCCTGTCATTGATGCGTCTGGGGCACGGGTGTGATGACGCAGAGGCGCGTCCTCCACGTGGGACGCGGCTTGCCTCGTACGTGAGGGCCGCGGTAGCTTCGATTCGCGGACGCAACGGGGCCGGCAACGAATGGGCACCGGGCGACCGGAAACGACCATGCCGTTCCTGCGCAACGATCCAGTGCTTCTGTCCGCTTTCCGCGACGGGAAGCGCAGCGCGCTCGAAACGGTCTATCGGGAGTACGTGCGTGCCGTCGATGTCTACCTCCGCGCGCTCGCGCGCCACGCGGGTGTGAGCGAGCTCGCGCAGGCCAGCGCGGTTCAGGACCTGCTCCAGGAAACGTTCATCCGGGCGTTCTCGGCGCCGGCCCGGCGTGCGTACGACGGCACGCGAGATTTCTCGCCCTATTTGAAGACGATCGCCCGAAATTGTTTCGTGGATGCGCTGCGCAGGCGGAAATCCGAGGCCCACCTCGTCGGGACCGATCTCGAGGAGATCGTCGAGGGTCTCCCGCTCGGGCACGGCGACTATGCGCCGGAGGTGCTCGCCACGCTCGAAGATTACCTGAGCCAACTTCCGCCGGAGCTCCGCGGCGTCTACGAGGAACGGTTCGAGCGCGGCCTTTCCCAGCACCGCGCCTGCGAGCACCTCGGCCTGTCGCGACGTTCCCTGCGCACGCAGGAGGCTCATCTGCGCCGGGGTCTGCGGAAAGCGCTGCTCCTCGCAGGACTTCTGAAGCACTCTGCACAGATTTCGTTCGCTGCGCTAGAACCGGGCGGAGAATGAGGAACCCTGGACCTCTGGCGCGCGGGGAGGACAAGGAAATCGATCAGCTCCTCGCGCGCGGCCGGCTGAGCGGCGTGCAGTACGACGAGATCGCGCAGAACGTCCTCGATCATGTCGCTCCGGAGCCGCGCGTACCGCGCTGGTCGGTGTTCGCTTCGGCGGCGGCGCTCGCCGCCGGTGCCGCCGTCTGGTTCGTCGCGGCTTCGTCGGAGCCCGGTGCCCCACCGCAGGCCTCCGAAGACTTCAGGGAAAAAGGCGCCGGAAGGCCGGTCCTCGGCGCGCTCGCGATCGGCTGCGGCGCGGAAGCCCGGCACGCCTGCCGCCTCGGCGAAACGCTGGTGTTCTCGGTCAGCGGCAATCAGAAGCCGGTCTTCGTCGTGGCCTACGCGGAGCGGGTGGACGCCCCGCAGGCACGCGTCTGGTACTTCCCGCACGCCGATCGGCCGCCGCCGCGTGCGGACGGTTCGGGAGCGACCACCGTGCTGGCCGAAGGCGTACGCCTGGGCGCGCCGCACAGCACGGGGAAGTACCGAGTGAAGGCCTGGCTGGCCGAGTCCGAGTTGACGCGCGAGCAGGCCGAACGACTCGACGAACGCGAGGGTCAGACGATTGAGCTCGATCTCACCGACTGAGCCGACGGCGGCACGCGCGCTGCGCCGCGCCCTTTCGCTGTTGGCGGCGGCGGCCGCGTGGTCGTTCGCGCCGCCAGCCGGCGCCGCGACCCGACTGCACGTGCTCGCCATCGGGAACAACGCGCCCTTCGCCGGGGGCAAGGACGCCGCTTCCCGATCGCCGCTGCGCTACGCGGACGACGACGCCGCGGCGTTCACGGAGCTGGTCGGCGACGCCGCCGACTCCTCGGAGCTGCTCACCGCGATGGACCGCGACACGCAGCTCCTGTTTCCGCGCCTCGCCGGCGCCGCGCGCCTGCCGACGCGCGAACGCGTCCGGGCCGCCGTGAGCCGGATTTCGAGCCGCATCCGAGCGCGACAAGCCGAGGGCG
>DASXWF010000149.1:0-12135 GCA_036503835.1 Polyangiaceae bacterium
ACTTCGGCGACGCGTCGACGGTCGACTCGGACACGACCCTACCGAACATCCTCGGCATGGCGAACAACGCCGGAGATTTCGTGCCGGGGTCGACGCTCGCTTGGCTCGGGCCGTAGTCCGCGCGCGTCGCCCCGCGCAGTATCGACGCTCGAGCTGGAATGGCTGCCCCCACGTGGGCGCGGCGAAGTACGTCCCGGCTAGCGCCCGCTGCGCGGGCGCGGGGATAGGTTCCGGTCAGATCCAGCCGCCGATGACGAGACGGCCGCCGAATCTCGTGCCGGGATTGTCGACGACGCGGCCGCCCTCGAAGTCCACGCTGCGCTGCACGTCGCGGGTGACGTACGGACCGAAGCCCAGAAAGGCGTGCGACGCCACGTGAAAGAGCAACGGAGCATCGAGACTCAGCGCGGCGCTCAATTCCTCGTACTCGAGATCCCGCGCGCGAGACTCGACCTCGCCGCTCTCGAAATGAATCGAGACCGAGCCTCGCGGATACCAGGATAGCCATGATGCGATCGGCACGTCGATGCCGACTCGGAACGCCAGGCCGAGCTCCTGCCAACTCTCCGTGACCGGATCGAACGTGACGGGCTCGAGGGCTCGGCTCTCGCCGCCGCCGACGCCGAGCGCCAGACCCACGGACACCCGATTCTGTGCGAAGTAGTCGATACCCGGGCTCAGATTGTACGTGGTGGAACCCGTGCTCGCGCCCGCATAAGAGAGGGAGTCGACGGAGAGATCCGACGCGCTGCTGATCACGAACTGACCCTGGCGGCCGAACCCGCTCTCGGCACTCGGTTCTACTCCGTGCTCGTCTTCGTCCGCCGAGTATGCCGGCTTCCGCTCGCCTCCCCACCAAATGCCGACGACGAAATCGGCGCCGATCGCGGTCCGCTGACCGCCGTACTCGGGTGCCCCCTCGGCGCTGGCGAAGCCGTGAAAGAAGGCCGGCCCCAAACCCAAAAAGAGGTGCGGCCGTGGATGAAATAGGATCGGGGCGAAGACGGACAGCCAGGGTCCGGCGTAGTCGCTCTCGGTGGTGCCCAAGGCGTTGGCGGCGAACGAGTCGCCCGCGACGATCTCCTGCTCTGAGTGGATCCACTCGAGTCCGAGTTGCAGCTTCGGGTAAAAGGAAACGAGCCGTCCGAAGGGTACGTTGACGCCCACCCGAAACGCACCATGGACCGAAGTGAGCTGGCTTCGCACGCGGCTACCGTCCGGCGTGTAGCCCTCACCGACCAGGCGCGAACCACGCAGCGTGACGCCCAGTGAGAAATTGCGCGCGACGAAATAGTCGAGGGCCGGCCCGAGGCCGTAGCCGAACGACGACGCTTCGCTCGAGTCCCAGACGCTCGAACCGAGATAGGCGTACGAATCACTCGCGAGCACGAACTGCCCGTGCGCGCCGAACGGCGGCTCGCGCGGTTTTTTGCTTTCGACGGGAGGCGCTTCGGGCTCCGCGGCGGCGCGCGCTTCCGGTGGTTTCCGCGACTTGGCTCGCTGCGCTTCCTCCCTCACCAGCGACTCCAGCCATTCGTCGTCGTAGGAAGGCTTCTTGGGTGGTGGTTCGCCCATGATGGGCGGAGGGGCGGCCGTGAGCGGGCTCGCCGCGAGGAGCGCCGCCAGCGCGCTGCCGAGGCCGATGCACCCGCGTGGCGCGCGCTGCGAATCGATACGGAGCATCCGAGAGTGTCCGTTCTCCCCTTATCGCGCTTCGGTAGCTACTGACCAGTCGAGAATGGACCTCGAGCCACGGCGAGAGTCGCCCTGTCATCCGGCAGGAGGACGTGTTCGCCCTTGCTCGTGCTCCCCCCGGAGCGCGGCCATGAACTCGTCGAAGTCCACCTGCATCGTGTGGCGCCGTGACGCGACGTACCGCTGGCGCACGCCCGCGCGCTCGGCGTCGGCTTCGCGGAGCATCACCTCCGGCGCCGGCGGCCGGTAGCGCCCGGCGATCGCGTCCGCGACCAGCTTCGCCTGCGCTTCGGCGATCGGCATGATCGCTCCGAGCGGCTGGGCGAGTCCGATGAAGTAGAGGTGCGGAATGACCGGATGGAGCGTGCGAAAGTAAAGCGGTAGCTCGTTGTTCGGCGCCGAGACGAACGCGGGGTCGAAGAAAGGGAAGGTGACCTTGTAGCCGGTCGCGTAGATGACGGCGTCGGCGGTTTCGCGCGTTCCGTCTTTGAATGCGACGCTGGTGTCGGCGAAGGCGAGGATTTCGGGCTTGGGGGTGATGCGCTTCTCGCGGAGCAGGGGCAACAAATCGCTCGAGACGGTCGGATGGGCGTTGCCGATGCGATGGTCGGGGGCCGGGAGCCCGAAGCTTTTCGGGTTGCCCACGATGAGACGGTAGAGGAAGTGACCGATGGTCTGGCGTGCGGCGAGGGGGAGGAAGCTCGGAGTGACGCCGAGTTGGTCGAGGGGACGGCCGAAGACGTATTTGGGGAGGATCCACGCGCCGCGACGGACGGAGAGAAAGACGCGCGCTCCGCTCCGCGCGAGCTCGGAGGCGATATCGACGGCGCTGTTGCCGATGCCGACGACGATGACGCGCTTGCCGCGGAGGTCGTGAGGCTCCGTGGGATCGACGTAGGCCGACGAGTGCAGGCTGATGCCCGTGAACGTGCCCGACACCGGCGGGTCGGGAAAGGAAGGGTCCCAGTGGTGGCCGTTCGCGACGACGACGGCGCCGTAGTGGCGTTCGGCTGAGCCGCTGGTGCGGACCTGGAAGCCACCCCCGTTCGCGGGCCGGACCTGCTCGACGCGCTCGCGGAAGCGGATGTGCGGGGTGAGGCCGAAGTGGTCGACGTAGGACTGGAAGTAGGCGGCGATCTGCGCGTGGCCCGGGTAGTCGGGGTAGTCGGCCGGCATCGGGAAGTCGGCGTACTGCATGCGCTCGCGCGAAGTGTTGATGCTGAGCGAGCGGTAGGCCGCGCTGCGGCCGTTGCCGTTCTTGAACACCCAGAGGCCGCCGATGCGATCGCCTTCTTCGAAGCAGTCGAAAGCGACCCCTGCGTCGAGCAGCGCCTTGACGGTGACGATGCCCGAGGAGCCGGCACCGATCACGCACACCCGTTCGGGCGCAAGCCGGGCGGTGTCGGCGCTCATGTCAGCGGGTAGAGTCCCATCACGAGGTCGTCGTACTCCACGTCACCGATCGCGAACGCGCCGCGCAGGCGGCCCTCGTGACGAAACCCGAGCGATTCGTAGAGGCCGATCGCTCGCGCGTTGTCGGATCGCACCGACAGCGTGACCCGCCGCAGGCCGATCGCGCGCGCCTCTTCGATAACTGCCTTGCACAAGGCACGCCCGAGTCCCAGGCCCCAGGTCTCGCGCAGCGTGGAGACGCCGAGCGTGCCGCCGTGGCGAAAGCGCGGGCGCGAGCCGCGCACGATCGTCGCGCTGCCGACGAATCGACCGTCGAGCTCGGCCTTCAGCGCCACGCCGGTCGCCGGATCCGCGAAAGCCTTCAGGTACTCGAGCTCCTGCTCGAGGGTGAATCCGCCTTCGCCGGGGCCGAAGCTCAGGAAATCGCTCTCGCCCCCGATGCGTTCGAGGTACGTGAGGAACGCCGGCGCGTCCCGCTCGGTGGCGCGCGAGAGCACGGCCGTACGTCCGTCGCGAAGCTCGATGCGCACCATGGTCGGCTGCTCGTCCAGCGTACCATTACCTACCTCGGTCGAGCGCCTGCCGAAATCTGCCCCCTCGCGGGGTCGGGCGCCGCGGCGAACGTCGCGGAATCGCCGGTCCACGGGTGGTTGCACGTGGGCGGGCTCGGGCTCGGGCTCGGGCTTGGGATCGGGACGGGGCTCGGGGTACTCTGTGAGGGGTATGTCCAAGATCCTGGTCGTCGAGGATTCCGCGAGCACACGCGCTTTCGTGAGGAGCGCGCTCGAGTCGGAATCCGGCGTCCGGGGCGCCGAAGTGTCCGAAGCCACGAGTGGTTTCGACGCGCTCCGCCTGCTGCCGCGCGGCCCCTACGACCTCGTGATCACGGACATCAACATGCCGGACATCAACGGGCTCGAGCTCGTGCAGTTCATGCGCAAGAGCGAGCTTCACCGCGCGACTCCGATCCTCCTGATTTCCACGCAGTCTTCGGAGCGCGACCGGCAGCGCGGGCTCCGCCTCGGCGCGAACGGTTACCTCGCCAAGCCCTTCGCCGCGAAAGCGCTGATCGAAGAGGTCATGCGCCACCTGGGCAGCCGGGGGGACGCGCGTGGCTGATCCGACCGAGCGCGCTCGCGAGGAGTTCCTCTCCGAAGCGCAGGAGATCGTCGAGACGCTCTCACGCAACCTGCTCGAGCTCGACGCTTCGGCGCGCGCGGGTGCCGTCGATCCCGCGCTCGTCAACGAAACCTTCCGGGCCGTCCACACGCTGAAGGGGCTCGCGGGCCTGTTCGGAGCGAACCGTCTCGGCAGCCTCTCGCACCGGCTCGAAGATCTGCTCGACGATCTGCGGCTCGGGCGCGTCTCGCTGACCGGGGAGGTCCTGGACGCGCTGTTCAGCGCCGTGGACGTGTACGGGCGCCTGCTCGCCCTCGAGCGCGAGGGGCGCGACGAGCCGAGCCCGGCGGCGGACGAACTGCTCCGCAAGCTGGAAACCCTGGGTTCCAAGGCGCCGAGCCGCTCGGTGCCCACCAGCGAGTACGACCTCGATCCCGGCCTGCTCGCGGTGCTCACCGAGTACGAGGAGCACCGCCTCCGCGCGAACCTCGAGCAGAAGATGAACTTGTACCGGTTGCGGGTCGAGTTCGACCTCGCGACCATCGACAAGGCCCTCGAGGAGATGAAGGACCGGGCCAAGCGGCACGGCGAGATCATCACGTACCTGCCCGCCGGCGACGCCAGCAACGCCGACGCGATCCAGCTCGACCTCCTGATGGCGTCGCGCGACGACCTGGCGACGCTGATCGGCTCGCTCGGCGCCGACAACGTGGTCATCGAGGAAATACCGCGGCGGCGCTCGAGCATCGTCGGGGCGCCCGCGCCGAAGACGCCCGTGCTGGAGCGCGCGCTGCACCAGGACGATTCGGTCTCGCCGGCGCGCGCGGGTGAAGCGCTCGAGCAGGGGCCGAGCCTGCGCTCGCTGACGCAGACCGTGCGCGTCGACATCCGCAAGCTCGACAACCTGATGAACGTCGTGGGCGAGCTCGCGATCGTGCGCGGCGCGCTGGCGCGACTTTCCGAGCGTCTCCGGGCGGAAGGCCAGCGCCAGCTCACGGCCGAGCTCCAGCGCCTGCACAGGAGCTTCGAGCGCCGCCTGGCGGAGATGCAGGCGGGCATCCTGGAAGTGCGCATGGTGCCGCTCGGCCAGGTCTTCGACCGCCTGGCGCGCGTGGTGCGCCAGATCGGCCGCGAGATGAACAAGGAGATTCGCCTCGTCATCACCGGCGCCGAGACCGAAATCGACAAGCTGATCGTGGAGGAGCTCAGCGATCCGTTGATGCACATGATCAGAAACGCCATCGATCACGGCATCGAGATGGCGGGCCGGCGCGCCGAGGTGGGCAAGCCGGTCGCCGGCACGATCGCGTTGAACGCCTATCAAAAGGGCAATCACGTGATGATCGAGGTCGAGGACGACGGGCGCGGCATCGACGAGCAGCGCCTGCTCGACAAGGCCGTGGCGCTCGGCAAGGTCCGCGCCGAGGACGCTCGAGAGCTCAGCCGCGAGGAGGTGCTCGGCCTGGTCTTCCTGCCGGGGCTGTCGACGCGCGAGACCGTCGACGAGACGAGCGGCCGCGGCGTCGGCATGGACATCGTGAAGACGAACATCGGCCGGCTCGGCGGCATCATCGACGTGCAGAGCGAGCCCGGCATCGGCACGAAGATGACGATCACGCTGCCGATCACGCTCGCGATCGTGAGCGCGCTCATGGTGCACGTCGCCGATCAGGTCTTCGCGATTCCGCTTTCCACCGTTTCGGAAGCGCTCTCGCTCGACGCCGACGGCACGCGCCAGCTCGACGGGCGCGAGGTGATCACGCTGCGCGGGGCCACGCTGCCGATCTGCCGGCTCGAGCGCCAGCTCGAGCTCGAGCGCAGCCCGGCGCACCCGCCGCCCCGCAAGAACTACGTGGTGGTGGTGGCGCTCGGCAACCGCCGGCTCGGGGTGGTGGTCGATCACCTGGTCGGGCAGCAGGACATCGTGATCAAGCCGCTCGGGCGCTCGCTCGCGTCGGTGCGGGGCTTCGCGGGCGCGACGGAGCTCGGCGATCAGCGCGTCGGGCTCGTGCTCGACGCGGCGGCGATCGTGGACGAAATGTTGAGCGGCTCCGACCTGCAGCGTGGGAGGCACGAGCTCCGTGGCTGATCTCGTGCGCTCCCAGAGCGACCGGCTCGCGCGGCGCGCCTCCGGCCGCGGACCGGTGCGGGAATTTCTGACGTTCGCGCTCGGTCCCGATCTGTTCGGCGTCGAGCTCTCGCGCATCAAGGAGATCCTGAGCCCGCCGCCGATCACCCGGGTCCCGCGCGCCCCGCGCGAGGTGGTCGGCGTGTGCAGCGTGCGCGGGTTGCTCGTCACCGTGGTGGACCTCCGGGTGAGGCTGCGGCTGGAGGCGCGGCCGCAGACCCGGCGCGCGCGCATCCTGCTCGCTCACGGAGCGTCGGGCGAGGCCGTCGGCTTGGTGGTGGACGAGGTGCGCCAGGTCGTGCGGCTCGGCGAAGCCGACATGGAGCTCGCGTCCGGAGGGCTGGGCGCCGAGATGAGCGATTTCGTGCTCGGCGTCGGCCGGCCGCAGGGAGAATTCATCGTGCTCTTGGATCTCGTCGCACTCGTGGCTGCATGATGGACAACGACCGTCGTATCGCCTCCGTTCGGCAGCGGCCCGACCCCCGGAAGAGCCTGGTCGGGTTCGTGGTGGGGGACGTGTCCTACGCGGTGCCCATCGTCGACGTGCAGGAGATCGTCACGCCGCTGCCCCTGACGGAGCTGCCGTATTCGCCCGAAGCCGTGGCCGGCGTCACGGATCACCGCGGGCAGGTCATCCCCATCATCGATCTGCGCTTGCGCTTCGGGTTGCCGGCGCTGCCGGACCGGATGCGCGCGAAGTGGATCCTGATTCGCTCGCAGGCAAGGGTCCTCGGGCTCGCCGTCGATCGCGTGACCGACGTGTTCGGCACGGGCGGGGTGGAGATCCGTCCGGCCCCGAAGCTCGGCGGCGGCGAGGACCAGCGGGGAATCCTCGGGGTCACGAGCTACGAGGGCGGGCTCGTGTTCGTGCTCGACATTTCGACCTTCGCGACGCTGGTCGGCTCGCTCGACATGCCGAGTCTCAACCCGGAGGCGATGCGATGAGCGCGAGCGAGCGCTTGCGGGCGGCGCTCGGCTCGGGCGATCCGGAGGAGCGCCGCCGTGCGACGACGCTGCTCTCGGGCGTGGACCCGGAGCGAGCGGCCGAGGGCCTCACCCAGCTCCTCGGGGACGAGGATTGGCGCGTCCGAAAGGAAGCGGTGGCGGCCGCCGCGGCGCTCGCGCCCGCGCCGAGCGTGCTGAAGGCTCTGGTCGGGGCGTTCGGGCCCTCGGAGAACGTCGGGCTCAGGAACGCCGCGGTCGAAGCGCTCGCCACGTTCGGCGTCGATGCGGTCGACGCGCTCGCCGCCGCGCTTGCGGGGCTCGACGCGGACGGGCGCAAGCTCGCCGTCGAGGCGCTCGCGCGCACCGCTCAGCCGTCGGCGCTGCCGGTGCTCCAGAGCCTGCTCCGCGACCCGGATCCGAACGTGTGCGTCGCAGCCGTCGAGGGCATCTCGGCGCTCGGCGCGGCGGGCGCCATCGAGGTCGTACCGGTGCTGGTTTCGTGCCTGGATGCCGAAGACGGGCTCTTGCGCCTGGCGGCGCTCGACGGTCTCGGTGCCCTCGGCGTATCGCTGAGCTACGAGAAGCTGACGCACCTCGCCAGCGATCAAGCGCTCGAGCACGCCGTGCTGGCGGCGGCGGGGCGCACCGGGGACGAGCGCGCGGCGGACCTGCTCGTCGGTGCGCTGCCCCGCTCCCGCGGCGGCAACCTGCTCGGCGCTCTGCGCTCGATCGTGGAGCTCGCCCGCTCGGGTCGAGGCCCGGTTCGCGCCCTGCAGCGCGCCGCGGCGGGGCTCGATGCGGCCACTCGCGAACGCTTGCTTTCGTTGGCCTCCCGCGCCGACGACAACGACCTGCGCGTGCTTTCGCTGCTCGCGTCCGGCGCGCTCGGTCTCGCGGACGCGCCGGACGCGATCGTCACGGCTCTCGCCGACGAAACGCTCGAGGGCGTGGCCGAGGAAGCGCTCGACTGGCTCGGCTCGGTCGCGGTGCTCCCGCTCGTCCAGCACGGCCGCCAGGTCGAGGCGGCGGAGCGCGCGTCCTGCATCGACATCGCCGCGCGGCTCGCCGACGCCGACGTGGCCTCCGTCGTGCGCGGTGAGGCGCTGAGCGGCCTCTCCGACGCCGCGCCCGAGGTGGTGCGCGCCTCGCTCGGCGCGCTCGCCGCGGTCGGCGACGAGAGCTGCCTCGGCGCGGTGGCCGCGCGCCTCGGCGCCGACAATCCCGCGCCGATTCGCCGTTCCGCGGAGACTTCGCTGGCGGTGCTGGCGGCGCGCTTCTCGGAGCCGGCGCGCTCCTTCGCTTCGCTCGCGCCGCCGGGCTCCTCGGACGCGCATGCGGCCGCGGTGGTGATTCGGGTCGTGGGTCCGGCGGTGCGCGGCAGCCTCGAAGCGGACGTCGAGTTCCTGTCGGCTTCCTTGTCGAGCCCCGCGCCGAGCGTGCGGCGCGCCTCGCTCGAAGCGCTCGCGGCCGTGGGCGGCGATTACGCGGTCGAGCCGCTCTCGATCGCGGTCGCCGACGAGGTGCGCGAGGTGCGCCTGGCGGCGGTGCGGGCGCTCGGCCGCCTGCGCTCGTCCGAGGGCGAGGCGCTCGGACTGCCGCAGCTCGTCTCGTTGATCGAAGGCGGTGCGGACGAAGAGCTCAGGGTGGCCGCGTTGATCGGGCTCGGTGAGACCGGGGATCTGCGCGCGCTGCCGATCCTGCGGCCCCTCGTGCGCTCCGGCGATCCGAAAGCGGCGGTCGCGGCCATCGAGGCGCTCGGGGCGTTTCCGGAGTCGCGCCGGGTCGAGGCGCTGATCGACGGCCTCTCGCATTCCGACGGGGAAGTCGTGAAGGCGGCACTCCGGGCCCTCGGGGAGAGCCACGACGCGCGCGTGCTCCTGCACCTCGGGGCCTCGCTCGATCACGCCGCCTGGGACGTGCGCCGCCTGGCCGCGGACCTGCTCGGACGTCAGGGGGAATCGGCCGCCGGCCCCTTGCGCGCACGGCTCGGAGTCGAGGAAGATCCGCTGGTCCGCGAAGCGATTGGACGCGCGCTCGAGCGCATGGTCGGCCGGCGCAGCCTGTCGCCCACGCGCGGAAGCTACAGGCCGAGGTGACGCACATGAGGGTCGCGCCGCACTCACTGCTCGGGGCCGAAGAATTTCGGCTGCTGCGCGACCTCGTCTACGAGCACGCCGGCCTGCACTACGACGACGACGCGATGTTCCTGTTCGAGCGCAGGCTCGCCGATCGCATCGAGGCGCTCGGGCTCGACGACTACTACGCCTACTACAAATACCTGCGCTTCAGTCCGCAGGGCCCCTCCGAGCTCGAGGAGGCGCTCGAGCGCCTCACGACCAAGGAGACGTACTTCTTCCGGCAGGAGTACCAGCTCCGGTCATTTCGCGACGAGCTCCTCCCGGAGCTGCAGATCGCCAATGCTTCGCGCCGGCGGCTCGCGATCTGGAGCGCGGGCTCCTCGACCGGCGAGGAGGCGTACACCATCGCGATCCTGCTGCTCGAGTCCCGCCTGTTCGAGGGCTGGGACGTGAAGGTCGTCGGCAGCGACATCTGCCGCGGTTCGGTCACGGCGGCCCGCCGGGGCATCTACCGGGAAACCGCCTTCCGGACCACCCCCTCGTCGATCCGCTCTCGCTATTTCGCCGAGGTCCAGGGGGGCTCGGAAATCGGCCCCGATGTCAAAAAGATCTGCCATTTCGGCCAGCTGAACCTGATGGACAGCGGTCGCAGCCTGATGGTCGGGCAGGTGGATGTGATCTTCTGCCGTAACGTGCTCATCTACTTCGACATGAAGTCGCGGCGGCGGGTCATCGACGGCTTTTACGAGCGCCTGCTGCCCGGGGGCTACCTCTTGCTCGGGCATTCCGAGTCGCTTCTCAACGTTTCGACGGCTTTCGAGCTGGTTCACCTCCGGGAAGATCTCGTGTATCGAAAGCCAAGGGCCGTTTCGCGGCTCAATGGGGCAGGATCATGACGGCAGCAAAACTTCGGGTGCTCGTGGTCGACGACTCGGCGTTCAACCGCCGCAGCATCGTCGAGATCCTCTCGACCTCGTCGGACATCGAGGTGGTCGGGCGCGCGGCGGACGGTGAAGACGCCTTGCGTCAGGTCGGCGCGCTCCGGCCCGACGTGATCACGCTCGATCTCGAGATGCCGAAGATGGACGGCTTCACCTTCCTGCGCATCTTGATGAGCAAGGTCCCGATCCCCGTGATCGTGATCTCGAGCTACAGCCAGAAAGAGAACGTCTTCAAGGCGCTCGAGCTCGGCGCGCTCGATTTCGTGGCCAAACCCGATCGCTACATCGACCCGGACCTCAAGGGAGTCCGGGAAGAGCTCCTCAGAAAAGTCACCTTGGCGCGCAGCGTGCGTTCTCCCGTCGCCAGCGCCCGCCGCCCGCCCGAGGTCGTGCTGCCCGGCATTTCCATCGCGAAGGTCGCGTCGGGCACGCCCCCGCAGAAGCTCGTCGTGGTCGCGGCTTCGACCGGCGGCCCGAGCGCTCTCCTGGAAGTCGTCGGACGCCTCCCCGCGAACTACCCGCACGCGCTGCTCATCGCTCAGCACATGCCGGAGAGCTTCACGCGCACCTTCGCCGAGCGCCTCGACCGCCGCAGCAACCTGCGCGTGACGGAAGCCGTCGATCTCGACGCCGTCGAAGCCGGCCAGGCCTTCGTCTGCCCCGGCCGCCAGTGCATGGAGCTCGAAAACGGTCCGCGCGGCTTCCGGATTCGCCTGCGCCTGCCCGAGCCGGAAGACCGCTACGTTCCGAGCGCCGACGCCGTCCTCGCGAGCGCGGCCAAGGTCGCCGGCGCCCGCACCATCGGCGTGATCCTCACCGGCATGGGCGACGACGGCGCCCGCGGCGCCAAAGCCGTCGTCGACGCCGGCGGCAGCGTCGTCGTCGAAAGCGAGCTCACCGCGGTCGTCTACGGCATGCCCGGCGCCGTCGTCCGCTCCAAGCTCGCCAGCAAGAGCCTCCCGCTCCCCGAGCTCGCGAACTGGCTCGCGCAGCTCTGAGCGCGGCGCGACGTCCCGCAGTCACTTCTTCAGCCGATACCCCGTCCTGAACATCCAGTGCACGATGACGAGCAGGGTGACGAGGAATCCGGCCACCATCGCCAGGCTGAGCTCGACCGCGACGTCCGCTCTGCCGTAGAAGCAGTAGCGAAAGCCGCTGATCAGGTAGACGACGGGGTTGAAGAGCGCGACGGTGCGCCAGGGCGCCGGCAACATGTCGAGGGAATAGAAGGCCCCGCCGAGGAAGGTGAGCGGCATCACCACCAGCATGGGGATCGACTGGAGCTGCTCGAAGCCCTGCGCCCAGACGCCGATCACGAACCCGAACAGGCTGAAGGTGACCGCCGTCAGGATCAGGAACCCGGCCATCCAGAGCGGATGCTGGATCGAGAGCGGGACGAAGAAGCTCGCGGTGAGCAGGATGACGAAGCCCAAAATCGTGGATTTCGTGGCGGCGGCGCCGACGTAACCGATCAGCATTTCGGCGAACGAAATCGGCGCGGAGAGCAGCTCGTAGATCGTGCCGGTGAACTTCGGAAAGTAGATGCCGAACGACGCGTTGGAGATGCTCTCGGTGAAGATCGAGAGCATGATCAGCCCCGGCACGATGAACGCGCCGTAGGAGACGCCGCCCACCTCGGACATGCGCGAGCCGATCGCGGAGCCGAAAACGACGAAGTAGAGGGAGGTGCTGATCACGGGCGTCGCGAGGCTCTGCAGGAGCGTGCGGAAGAAGCGATGCATCTCGAACCGGTAGATCGCCCAGACTCCGTGGTGATTGAAGGCGGGAACGCTCACGAGGCAGCTCCGTTCTTGCC
>DASXWF010000150.1:0-7084 GCA_036503835.1 Polyangiaceae bacterium
GTCGATGCGATACGCGGTGACATCGTAAGACCATTCCGGGTTCATGCCCGAAACGGTGACGCCGATGTCCTGGGCCGCGGCGACCTGGTAGTAAATGTCCGTCGCGAAGCCGTTGCCGGGATTCTGCCCGTTGTAGAGGAGGACCTGGACGCCTCCGGTGACGGTGTTGCGGGAAGCCATGCCGCCGATCCCGGCCCCGCCCTCGACGGTGAACGCGAGCTGCTCGTTGCCGAGCTGAGCGAGGAACTTGTAGGCGTTGTAGGCGGGAGTCTTGATGCTCTCCCGGGTCAGGAGGCCCATGGCGCCGATGAAGGGGCTGGCCTCCGTGGCGTAGTCCGCCGCATCAGCGAAGCCCTCGTCGAAGACGTCCGAGAGCGTCCACCACGCGAACGTGATGGGGAAGCGCTTGCTTTCCTGACCGCAGCGCCGCGCGATGTCCGAATACGTTTGCGCGACGAACGCCGCGCCCTGATTCGTTTCTTGCGGCTCCCAGGCGGGCTCGCGCGCGCCGCCGGTGAGTCCGAACTCCCAGGTGGGACCGAACTCCGTGACCGCGATCTGCAGGTTGTTCCTGCCGTAGCTGTCGAGCAGATCGAGCACCGAGAAGTAGCCGTTCACGGCGCCGTTCAGGAAGTCCCACGTGTGATAGGTGAAAAAGTCGAGAGTGCCGTTGGTGTCCCTGATGTGATCGAGGAACTGGATACCGGCCATCGCGTTGTCCGTGAGCTCGATCACCTGACTCGTCACCGGCCCGCCGACACGCCCGGTCGGCAGCGCGGCGCGCACTCCCGCGGCGGCCTTGTCGTAGAGCATCAGGTAGTCCTGAAAGGTCCCCTTCCAGAACTTCCCGTTGCAACACTCGGGCTCGTTCCAGACCTCGAAATACCAGGAGTTCACCGCGTCGGCGCCGTAGCGCTCGACGCTGTGCTGAACGAACGCCTGCACGAGCGCTTGCCAGCGATCGTAGTCTTTCGGCGGCGACACGATCATCTTCCAGTCGAACACGGTCTGCATTGGATCGAGCGCGAGCGCGGCCGGCATCGACGCCAGCTCGATGATCGGCGCGACCCCGTTTTCGACCAGGAAATCGAAGATGATGTCGGAGCGGGCGAAATCGTAGGCCGGCGTACCGCCGGGCTCGCTGTAGATGCCGATGTCGTCGTGGAAGAGCCCGTGCGCTCGCACGCTCTTCAGCTCGAGATTCGCGACCGCGTCTCGGGTGTGATCCTTCAGCACGTCGGACCATTTCCTGCCGTCGAAGCTCGTCTTGTCTTGCGCTTGGAACGCGGCCGGCAGCTGGCTCTGACTCAGGTACAGGCCCATCCGCCCGAGGCCGTACGTCGTCCAGAAGTGCGGCAAGGCTCCCCACGACGAGCCGCCCGCGGTGATGCGGCTGGGCGCGCCGCTCACGTCCTCCACCGGGAAGTCGCCCTGACACGGAACCGTTTCGATGACGGGCGTCCCGCCCACACCGGCGACTCCGCTGCCGCCGACTCCGCCGCCGGTTCCCCCGCCGCCGTTGCCGCTGACCGTGCCCGTACCGGCGCTGCCGCCACTGCCGGCGCTGCCCGCGCCGCCGCCCATCGTCATGCCGGCAGTTCCGCCCGCCACCGAACCAGCGAGGCCGCTGCCGCCCGTTGCCATGCCGGCTCCGCCCGTTGGGGAACCGGTCCCAGCGCTGCCGCCGGACGTGGCGACGCCCGAGCTGCCACCGTCCTCCCGGTCGCGATCGCGGTCGCTGGGTTCGCCGGAGCAAGCATTCGCGGCGAGCGCGAGAGGAAGGGCGAACGAGCGGAGCTTGGCCTCGCGAAGGAAAGAAGAGAGCATCCACTTACATGTGACATCGGCTCGGACCGAACTCAACCGTGCCGGAGCGGCCCCGGGCTCGAACGGCCGCGGATCGCGTTCGGGTTTCGAGAAAGTTCCGCTGGTTGCGGCAAGCTCTCGCGGTCGCCGCCCCGGGTGCGGGTGACTGCGGCAGGCGTGCTCCTGCAGATGAGGAAGGAGCACCCCGACGGCGGTAGACTGCACCGGTGTTGGCAGGGAGCAGGTCACACCACTGGTTTGCGTGCTGGAGTGTCCTGGTTCTGCTGGGCTGCTCCTCGAGAGGGAAGCCATCGTCCGACCTTCCCCGGAAGGTCCTGCAACACCCCGCGCCCACCCAACTGCGCAAGGTCTTCTGTTCGTCGGGGGTCGAGGATGAGTGGGACGTGCCGCGCTGCCTGCATACGCTCACTCCAGAACAGCAGCGCGGGCGCAGCTGGACGCTCCAACTGACGCTCGAAGGCGATCGTGTCGTGCGAAGCGATACGGTGAACGGTCGAGGGGTGATGATCGAGGACTCGACGCGTGTCGCATCGAAATCGTACCGCTACGACGGCGAGCGGCTCGTCGAGATCGAGGCGCGGAGCCGGAACGGAGTGGTTCGAAGCCGCGCGCGTTTCGATCGCGACGAGGAACGGCATTTCGTCACGTGGTTCGACGACGAGGGACGCCCGCTGCCCCTCGCGGGAACCCGCGCGGGCGGAGCCGTTCGCACGTTCGACGCTTCGGGGCGAGTCGTGGAGCTCGCTTACCTGGATTCCGAGGGCTTCCCGGCGGTGAACGAAGAATCGATTGCAGTCGTCAGGAAAAGCTACGGCGCGAACGGTCGAGTCTCGAGCGAAGCGTACTTCAGTGCTTTCGACGCGCCGATGTCGACCAAGAGCGGAGTTCACGAGATCCGCTACGAGTTCGATGGGTGGGGTGAGAGAGTCTCGAAGCGCTACTTCGGGGTCGACGGCGCTCCCGTGGCCGACTCGCGCGACGGATTTCACGAGCACCGGCACCGGCGGGACGCTCTCCACAACTCGATCGAGTGGTCGTACCACGACCCCAGCGGCGCGCGCGTGATTTGCCCCCTCGACGGCATCGCAATCGGGCGTTTC
The DNA here is from genome assembly GCA_036503835.1 of Polyangiaceae bacterium. Taxonomy (GTDB): domain Bacteria; phylum Myxococcota_A; class Polyangia; order Polyangiales; family Polyangiaceae; genus PMG-095. Next base: position 2,928 of record DASXWF010000150.1, read on the forward strand.
CAGCTCAATGAGTACGGCGGTGAGGTGCGTCTCGACTACTTTGGGCTCTCCGGCGAGCTCACGCGGAGCGCGTACGGCTACGCCACGCGTGTCAAGAAATTGGACGCGAGCGACGACCCGATCGAATGGCGCCATTTCGACGTGGCCGGTGCTCCCGTCGCTCGCAACTTCGGCCACTCGGTTCTCGTCGCGACGCGTGATGCACGCGGAAACGTGACGCAATACCGCCATTTCGATGCCGCCGATCGCCCCGTGCGCACGCGCGAGGGCTACGCGGAGGCGCGCATGACCTACGACGCACGCGACAATTGTACATCGACTGCGTACTTCGACGAGAACCGGCTCCCGGTGTTGAATACCTCCGGGTATCACCAGCGGACCATCCAGTTCGACGGCGACCGCGAAGTCCGCGCCATCTACTGGGACCTGCACGGCAACCGCGTCGACACCGAGCAGGACTATGCCGAGCGCGTTACGGTCTACGACGATGGCGGCGTCGTGATGAGGTACCGATACTTTGCCGCCGACGGTTTCGAGCTGACCCCGCTGCCTCGGTGCACGGCAAGCTTCGAACCGGCACAGAAAGCCGCGCTAACCGCGGGTTTCTCGAAGCTGGCAACCTGCGGGCCTCCGGCTGGTTCCGCCAGCCTGGTGTTCCGCATCCACTTCGAAGACCGGGGGAAGGCCAAGACCTTCGCTTTCGTCGGAACCCGCCCCGGCGAAAAAACCACGGAGTGCGTGCGCGGCCTCCTCGACGAGCTGCGCGTTCCACGTCCCCTCTCGGGCTGCGTGAACGTAACGGTGGAAGTGTCGCCGGCGACGACCGCCAAGGTTCGTGTCCTGACCCTGGGTGACGAAAATCCTCCGGACCCGCCCCCCGGTTGAGCTTTCGGTATTTCGTCCGGAACGAAGAAAAAAGCGAACCGACTCGAGCGTCGCGCGACTGCCTGGAGACCCCTCTTCTCGAAAGGACGCTCTCCATGCGATTTTATCTCGCACCGGCTCGCGAGCGGGTCCGGGTGCGCCTCGTCGCGCTTTGCAGCACCCTGACTCTGGTTCTGGCCGGCGCCCGCCCCGCCGCCGCCGGCCAGGACATGGCTCGTATCAACTCCGACGGTACGGTCGACTTCAACGTTCACTTTGCGTATCCGCCGCCGAGCGGCGAGGTGGATCGCATCCAGAGCGTGATTCGCTCCGCGAGCGAGATCTTTTGTGACGCCACCGACGGCCAGCTGCGATTCGGGAAGGTCACTCTCACCGCGGGAGGTGGCGAGGCGACCGCGGATGTCTGGATCTTGCCGGACGGACTCTGGGATCGCTCGAGCTCCAGCGGTTTTCTGCTCGAAGCCGACGCGCGCGTCTTTCTGACGAAGAAAGGTCAGACGAACTACACGCTCGCTCACGAGCTCGGCCACCAGATCCTCAGGTTGCCGGACGCGTACGACGAGCAGAGCCGCTTCGGAACCTTCTACGGCATCGGCTACGTGATGGATCCCGGGTTCTGTTCGGTGACGGGCGATCGCTGCGCGACCGATCTGGACTGCGGCGCTGCCGAAACCTGCGACGACTCCGACCTCACGCCGGAAAGGAACACGCTGATGGGCTCGAGCGGGTTCGGCGATCCGAGCTGTAGCGTCAGCGGCGACCGCTGCAAGAACGGAGACATCGACTGCGCGAGCGGCGAAGAGTGCCTGGTCTCCGCGCTCTACTCCGAATTTTCGAGCGACGGGTACTACGACCTCGTGCAGGGTGACGACAGTTCCTGTCCCGGCATCAAGCCCGGTTCCGCCATTTGGGTCATGGGCACGCTCGGAGAGGATGCGGACGTCGAGACCTTCGCGTACGACTCCCCGGAGGAGGCGGAGGACACGAGCGGTGGAAGCACGACGCTCCGCTATCTCGATTCTCTGGGCGTCGTGACCGGCTACGAGCGCGACTCGAGCCACGACATCTCGATGTACGCGGAGCACAGGAACAGCACGAACCGCGAGTGGACGCTGCACTTTCTGATCGACGGCAAGCACCTAGACGGCGAAGACGAAGGCTTGCTCTTGCTCGAATCGATCGACATCGACTTCAACGCAGGCACGACGAGCGACCCGCGCGACGGCGGGCTGGCGTACGCGGTCAGGGTCTGCCGGCCGGACTGCATTGCTCCCGGCGACACCGACTACGAGGATCCGATCATCACCATCCCCGACTTCGAGAACGGGGCGCCGGGGACCGAGCTCCCGCTCTTCTTCGGCCCCGACCTGTCGTTGTTGCTCAAAGCCAACGAAGACGAGGAGGACGCCGACCTCGACCGGTCGCGGATCGTCGCCTGGGACGGCGGCCCGCAGAGCGGCGATTGCGCGGCGAGCGTCGCCGCGACGGAATCGGAGGACGACGACGACTTCTGCGATATCTGCGAGAACACCTGGAACACCGTGACGAGCCGCTTCGAGTCGGCCTCGTTCAGCTTCGACGCCTACTACGGGGAGGACACCTACTCCTCGGAATGGGACAAGATCGCGGCGCTTCCGAGCATCTACGACGCGGAGGACAGCGCGGAGGCGTTCAACGCCAGCATTCAGGCTCCGGCGGACTTGCCGAATGGGGACCCGAGCTCGAACACCGGCGCCCCGTTCGTGGATTGTACCGCCGTCGGCGATCAGGTCGAAATCGACACGCAGGTCACCGGCAACGACGCGATCCTGCTGCTCATCGATCGCTCGAAGAGCATGGACGAGGACGAGGACGCTGCGGGCACGACCAAGACGCGGCTCGAGTGGGCGATCGGTGCTGCGCGCGCGCTGTCCGAGATCGTCGGCACCAACAACACGAGCTCGCCCGACCTGCAATCGCTCGGCCTGGTGGCATTCTCGAGCGACGCGGAAAAAGTCTTCTCTCCGGCCACGCTCGACGCGACCGGCAGCGCCACCGTCGCGGACTTCCAGGAGGCGCTCGACGATCTGAGTCCCAAGGGCAACACGGGCGTCGCGACGGGGCTGGAGCTCGCGGCCGACGTGCTCGAAGGCGTGTCCGGCGCGCGCAATCCCGCCGTGATGCTGCTGACGGACGGCGCGGCGAACGTGTGTCTCGACGGTGACTTCTGCGGCACCGAGGACGCCACGGACGAGGCGGTCGCGAAGGTGGAGGAGCTCGGCGACGACGGCATCACGATCTACTTCACGCCCATCGGGGGCGTGCTCGGTCAGGGCGTGTTTGCCGAAGCAGTCCCCGAAGCGGGCGGCGAGATCTTCCCCGCGGCGACCGGGCGAGAGATGCCCGTGGATTTCGCTCGAGCGTACCTGCGCCACTCCGGCATTCAACCGATCGTCGATGGCGAAGCCTGGTCGCTCGCCCCGTTCATCCCGAGCCCCACGGCACCGCAGCTTCCCGGCAGTCAGTACGACCTCGAGTTCACGCTCGAGGAAGGCGCGAGCCGGCTCGAGATCCTGCTCAGCAGCCGCAACGACGACGTCGACACGTGGGACCTGACGTTCGAGCTCACGAGTCCCAAGGGCGTCGTGTACACGCCCGCGAGTTCGAACGTGAAAGTCCGAGTGGACGCCTACGGCAACTTCTACAAGTTCGTGAGCGTCCGCCTTCCGCGAGGCACGGAGGGCGCGTGGCAGCTCAAGCTCAAGGCCGTCAATACCTATTGGCAAGAAGGGTACGCGATGATCTGGACGCGAACCCCCGCCGATTGCTACGTCGGCACGCCCCAACCCGTCGTGCGCTCGACCGCGGAAGGAGTCACGATCTCGATGCAGGCGAGCTGGGAAACACCCATCGAGAACGTGACCTACGCGGCGCGCGTCCGGCGTCCCGACGGAAGCACGTTCAGCGTGCCCATGCGCCTCGAGCGCGACGGGGAAAGGGCGACGGGCGTCTTCAAGAAGTTCGCGGGTCGCGGCATCTATCAGGTCTTCGGAACGTGCGAGAGCGCGGGTCAGCGCTTCTTCTACGGCGAAGATCCGGGTGGGAACGAGTACACCGCACCCGTCGCCGCGCCCGACTTCTATCGCGAGACCAGCACGTCGTTCGTGGTCGACATACCGGGGCCGCCGCCGCTTTCGTCGCCGGACTGCGACGGCGACGGCCTCGGCAACGCGAGTGAAGGCTCCGGCTGCACGTTCGCGCTGTTCCCCGGGTATCCGTGTCCGCCGCTTCCA
>DASXWF010000151.1:0-1944 GCA_036503835.1 Polyangiaceae bacterium
ATGTAGTTCTTGCAGGCCGCCGCGCGCTCGCGCGACAGGCGGGTGTTGGTCGCGTCGGAGCCGACGTTGTCCGTGTGGCCGTAGACACCGACGCGCACGCTGTCGCGGCCCTTCATCAGATCCACGACCTCGTCGAGAATCGGATAGCTCGACGGCTTGATCACCGCCTTGCCGAACTCGAACTCGATCGGCTTGAGCAGCGTGATGTTGCCCTTGTCGTCGAGCTGGGTCAGGCCCGGGCAGCCGTTCTTTTCCGGCTTGTTCGGCCAGCGGCGGCCCGCCTGCGTCGGGCACTTGTCTTCGGCGTCGGCGATGCCGTCCCCGTCCGCGTCGGTCTCCGGGCAGCCGTCTTCGTCCTGGATGCCGTCCTTGTCTTCCGGCTTGTCGGGGCACTGGTCGACGTTGTCCGGGATGCCGTCCTTGTCGCGATCGGCGTTGCCGGGGCAACCGTCGGTCGGGTTCGGCGGCTTGCCGTCTTCCTTCTCGTCCGGGCAAGCGTCGATGCTGTCGGGGTAGCCGTCACCGTCACGGTCCGGATCCTTGAGATCGACGTCGGGACCGAAGTGGACCTTGGGCGGCGGGCTGTTGGAGTCGAAGTCCTTCAGCGTGAGGAAGGTCCCGATCGAGACGAGCAGCCGGATGTCCGCGGCGCCGTAGCCGGTGAAGAGTCGCGTGCCCGCGCCGCCCATGAACCAGATCCGCTCGCGCTGATCGAGCAGCATGCGGACCTGGGCGAGCCACTCGATCGTGGTGTTCTTGCTGCCGAAGAAGCTGCTTTCCTCGGCGGGGCCCACCGGCGCGACGCCGGTCGTGCCCCAGAGCTCGATGCCGGGGCGCAGCTTGCCGCCCCGGAGCGGCATGTACGCTCCGAACGCGTAGCGGAGCTCCGAGTCCGTGTAGAGGTCGCCGTTCGGCCCGCCGATGCTGCGCTCCTCGCGAAACTGGGGTCCGATGTTGCCGCTCAAGAACCACTTGCCGAAATCGACTTCGCCCGCGCCGTAGACGTAGCCGGAGAGGGCGTCGTCGCTCGTGAAGGCGCCGGAATTGCCGATCGGCGCCCAGAGCGCGCCGCCCAGGCCGAGTCGGAGCTTGCGGCTGTCCGATTCGAAGAGCATCACGCGCGCGTCGAAACGCATGTCGTGGATGGCCGTGCGATTACCGTCGATGCCGCCCGCGCCCACGCCCGCCGCCAGCGGATCTTCGCTCGTGAACTTGTAGAGCATGATCGGCAGCGCGAAGTTCAGGCTCAGCCGGCGGCTCACCTCGACGCCCGCGTGGAGGTACGCGTTCATCTGGCCGCGGATCGGATCGCTGATCTGGCGCTGGACGTCCTGGTCGTCCGTGACGGTGTCGTCGCGCAGCGGGTTGTGCGCGTAGCCGAGCGCCGCAAAACCGTAGAAGCGCGTCTCGTCTCCCGAGCGCGGACGCCACACCATGAAGCCGTCGTCGGGCGTTCCGGAGAGCTGCGCGCGATCGAGGTAGAAGTACGAAGCTTGCGCTCGGGCTTCCGCTGGGAGCAGAAGGACGAGGGCGATGAGCAGGGCGCTGGCAGCGCCGAAGAGGGTCTTGAGAGCCTTCGGAGGCGATTGACTCGGACGCACGCACTAGAACCTAGTCGCCTTTTCTCACTGGTTGAACCCTCGAATTTCGGCCAACGGGCCGCGCTCCGGCGACTCGTGTTCGCCGGGCCTCGTGGGAGGGCCGAGATCCGGGTCCACCGCCGTCCGACGGGCCTAGGGCTTCGTGCGGCCGAGCTTGGCGAAAAGCTCCGAAACCCAGACGGAGCCGTCCGCGTCCTCGGCGACACCGATGCCCACGCTGTCGTAGTTCGGTTCGAGCAGGTTCGCGCGATGGGAGGGACTCGCCCAGAGCGCTCGGTGGGCGAGGAGCGCATTTCTGGCGTGCGCGACGTTTTCACCCAAGAGAGTGGGAGTGAGCCCGGCT
>DASXWF010000152.1:0-3010 GCA_036503835.1 Polyangiaceae bacterium
CTGGGCGCGCGCGGTTTCGTCACGGACGAGACGGGCCACCCCGTCAAGAGCCTGCCGCGGCATCCGGTCGTCGAAGACGACGTGATCATCTACGCGGGTGCGACGATTCTCGGCCGGATCACCATCGGGAAAGGCAGTCGCATCGGGGGCAATGTCTGGCTCACGCGTGATGTCGCACCCGGTAGTCACGTTTCCCAGGCCCAGCACCGCCAGCGGAGCTTCCGCGACGGATCCGGTATCTGAAGTCGGCAGCGACGCGGAGCTTCGAACGACGCACGTTCGAAACGTCCGGCCGGCGTTCGCGCACGATTCCGGAAACGTTCTCCGTCATCACGGACGGTAGGTCACGGCTGGCGGAGGATCCGTCAGGCGCGCTCGAACTTTCGCGTGCAGCGGCGGTTTCCGCGACTAGGTTCTCGCGTGCGACGGACACGACGCCGCCGCGAATCCGAGTGAAGGAAATACGATCATGGCCGAACCGGGTGGATCAGGGCTCAGTGCCGCAGGGGCACGACAGCTTGCGAATACGACGAAGACCCCGCCGCAGTGGGTTTCCGTCACCCCACGCTGGCTCGTGAACCTCTTGCCGTGGGTCCCCGTCGAGGCGGGCACCTACCGCGTGAACAAGGTCAAGGACCGCCGCCCGGCCGACATCGCCATCGAGTGCAGCGCGGAGGAAGGCGAGAGCGATCTGCCGGAAGCGAAGATCGACTACCAGGATCGTCCTCGCGAATACACGCTCTGCACGGTCACCTCGACCCTCGAAGTTCCAACCCGCATCTCCGACCTCTACCGGAGCCCGATGGATCAGGTCCGCGAGCAGCTCGGCGTTCTCGTCGAGATGGTCAAGGAGCGCCAGGAGGACCAGCTCGTCAACAACGACAACTACGGCCTCCTCAACAGCGTGGCGCCGGACATGCGGGTCTCCACGCGCAAGGGCGCGCCGACGCCCGACGATCTCGACGAGCTCATCGCGCGGGTCTGGAAGGAGCCGGCTTTCTTTCTCGCCCACCCGCGCGCGATCGCCGCGTTCGGTCGCGAGTGCACGTGGCGCGGCGTTCCGCCGCCCACGGTCACGCTGTTCGGTTCGCCGTTCATCACGTGGCGCGGCATCCCGCTGATCCCGAGCGACAAGCTCGGCATCCGCGAGAGCGACGGCAAGAGCACGACCAGCATCTTGCTCTTTCGCACGGGCGAGAAGAAGCGCGGCGTGGTCGGTCTGTTTCAGCCCGGATTGCCCGGCGAGATCAGCCCGAGCCTCTCGGTGCGGTTCATGGGCATCAACGGCAAGGGCTCGGCGCGCTACCTGGTTTCGCTCTACTGCTCGGCGGCCGTGCTGACCGAGGACGCGCTCGGCGTGCTCGACGGTGTCGACGTGACGAACTACCATGAATACGAGCAATGAAGAGACGAGCCTCGCGGCTCCGGGTTCCGGTGAACCCGTAGGTGCCGGCGAGCTCGGCCGGTTTGCGGGCGAGCTCGAGCGCCTCGCCAATCAGTTCTTCTCGGGGGTGCCGAGCGGCGGCGGTGCGGCGCCGCCGCTCGCGCATCCCGGTCCGAGCGCGCTGGCCGTCGGCGCCGGCGGCGCGTCTCCCGCCGTGAGCGCGCCGCCCGTCCCCGGGATGTTTCAGCAGCAGCCTCCGGCCAGCTCCCCGCTGCCCACCGATCGGCAATTGCAGGCGTTCGCCTTCCAGGGCACGCAGATCCCGGGCGATTTCGCGCCCGGTGCCTTTCCGCTCGTGAACCGCTCTACGCCCGCCCCGGCGCCGTACTTCCTCGACCTGGCCGGTCCTCCCGCGGCGCCGGAGCCCAGGGCGCTGCCGACCAGCACGCTCGACGCGAGCGAACTCAGCCCGGAGCTGACGCCGGCGCCGAGCTCGAGCCGCGGCATCCTCGACCCGCACGCGATCAAACGCGACTTTCCGATCCTCGAAGAGCGCGTGCACGGCAAGAAGCTCGTGTGGCTCGACAACGCGGCGACCACGCAGAAGCCACGCGCCGTGATCGAGCGCCTCTCGTACTACTACGAGCACGAGAATTCGAACATCCACCGCGGCGCGCACGCGCTCGCCGCGCGGGCGACCGACGCGTACGAAGCCGCCCGCGACAAGGTGCGGCGCTTTCTGAACGCGCCGTCGTCGAAGGAAATCGTGTTCGTGCGCGGCGGCACCGAGGCCATCAACCTGGTCGCGCAGAGCTGGGGGCGCCGCAACGTCGCTGCCGGTGACGAAATCGTCGTGAGCTTGCTCGAGCACCACGCGAACATCGTGCCCTGGCAGCAGCTCGCCAAGGAAAAGGGCGCGCGTCTGCGCGCGGCGCCGGTCGACGACGACGGGCAGATCCTGCTCGAGGATTTCGAGCGCCTGCTCGGTCCGAAGACGCGCATCGTCGCGATCACCCACGTCTCGAACGCGCTCGGTACCATCGTTCCCGTTCGCGAGATGACGGCGATCGCGCATCGCTACGGCGCGCGCGTGCTCGTGGACGGCGCTCAGAGCGTCTCCCACATGCCGGTCGACGTGCAGGCCATCGACTGCGACTTCTACTGCTTCTCCGGTCACAAAGTGTTCGCGCCCACCGGCATCGGCGCGCTCTTCGGAAAAGCCGAAGTGCTCGACGCCATGCCGCCCTGGCAGGGCGGCGGCAACATGATCAGCGACGTCACGTTCCAGAAGACCACCTACCAGGCGGCGCCCTGGCGCTTCGAGGCGGGCACCGGCAACATCGGCGACGCGGTCGGCCTCGGCGCGGCGCTCGACTACGTGACGGCCGTCGGCATGCCCGCCATCGAGCGCTACGAGCACGAGCTGCTCGTCTACGCCACGGAGCGGCTCGAGACCGTTCCCGGCCTGCGCATGATCGGCACCGCCCGGGAAAAGGCCGGAGTGCTCTCGTTCGTCCTCGACGGCCAGCGCACCGAGGACGTGGGTGGCGCGCTCGATCGCGAGGGCATCGCCGTGCGCTCCGGCCATCACTGCGCGCAGCCCATCCTGCGCCGCTTCGGCCTCGA
>DASXWF010000153.1:0-3322 GCA_036503835.1 Polyangiaceae bacterium
ACGAGTGGGCGTGCTGGCTCGGATTCATCGCGGTGCTGTGCGCGTTCCTGCGCTTCTGTCATGCGTTCGATTGAGCGCGAGGCCGCGCCGGTGAAACCCGTACGAGGCTGGAACTTCCGAGGTCGACGCGGAGTGGCACGAGGGTTGCTGCAATAGCCGGAATGAGCGTGCCGTGCCGAAGTGTGCCAGCGTGGCTGGCGCTCGCGAGTTCGGGGGTCTTGGTGCTGGCATTGGGATGCGGGGGGGCATCGCGCAGCGAGGACGAGGGCGGTTCCTCCGCCTCGGGAGGAAGCACGTCCGATATCGCGGGAAGAGACGGCGCTCAGTCGGGAGCTGGGGGTTCGGCGGCGGGGCGGTCGGGAGGAACGGCGGGGAAGGCAGGAGATTGGGGGGAGAAAGGCGGGTGCGGCGCCGCCGAGGTGCCGGAGCGACCTTGCGCGGGAGGGCCAGGTGCAGGTGGCGCCGATGCGGGATCCGATTCGGGCGGGACGAATCCGGGCGGCGCCGGCGCGGGAGGCAACGCAGGTCAGGACCTGCAGGGAGGAACAGGCGGAGTGCTCTCGAGTTGTCCGCCGGCGATGGCGACGGGTGCGCCGTGCGAGGGCTCGTTCGTTTGCAACTACCCGGGGATGTGCACGAGCTGCGGGTGCTGTTCGGGAGCGACGGCCTGTACCGACGGCCTGATCACGTACCTCGGTTACAACGACGGATGCTTGCAGTGCCCGTTCGGCGGCGCAGGTGGCCAGGCGGGCGGCGGCGGGCAAGCAGGACAGAACGGCGGCGCCGGCTCGGGTGCGAACGTGCCGGATCTTTCGACGTGCGACTATCCGGCGCCGTGCGAGCTCGTGAGCGAAACGTTCGGAGAGCTCACGCTGCCGCCGAGCGACGAAGCGTTGCGCTGCGTCGTGCAGCACCTGTACGAGCGCACGCCGGGCATCTACCTGAACGAGTCGACCCTCGCCAGCGGCATCGGACCCGGAACGCAGACGACGCGGTACGTCTATCTCGTGAAGGAGGACGGGACGGTGAATCGCATCACGCAAGCGGCGACACCGACGAATCCCCAGGTGTGCGCTCTGCAGCCGCCTTCCGCGTACGAGGCCTGCCTTGCGAGCACCGCCGAGGGCACGGCCGCCACGACCGAATGCCGGAACGTGACCTGGGTCACGGATTGCACGACCGCCGAAGTCAGTTGCGACCAGCTCTAGCGCCGCTCACAACGGGCGCAAGGCGCACCGGGGGTGGAAAGCTGTTACCTTCGGTTTCGTGGTCTCGCGGTGACAGAGCTTCCGGTCCACCCGCTTTCCGAAGAAGAGCTCGCGGCGCTCCCGATCTTCCCGCTGCCGGCGGGAGTGTTGTTTCCGGGTGCGGTCCTTCCTCTGCACGTGTTCGAGCCGCGTTACCGGGAGCTCGTGCGCGATGCGCTCGCGGGATCGAAGGCGCTCGCGGTCGCGCGGCTTCGTCCCGGCTACGAAGCGGGCTATCAGGGACGCCCGCCGGTGTTCGACATCTGCGGAGCGGGGCGCATCGTCGAGCACGTGGAGCACCCGGACGGCCGCTTCCACATGATGCTGCGCGGCGTTTCCCGCGTTCGGATCGTGGAGGAGCTGCCGCCCGACCGCTCGTATCGCGTCGTGCGCGCCGAGGTCCTGCGTGACCTGGCGTTCGACGCGGCCCTGAGCTCGGCGCTCGCCACCAAGATCGCGGCGCTCTGGCGCGTGCTCGCCCCCGAGCTCCCGGAGCCGATGCGCGATCTCGCCGAGCTCACGCGCGGCGCCGACGAAATCAGCGCCTACTCCGATCGCATCGCCGCGACCGTCATCGGCGATCCCGACCTCGGCCAGTCACTCCTCGCGGAGCTCGACCCCTGCGAGCGCCTGCGCCTGCTCGCCGAACAACTCCAGAACGCCGCCGACGCCGTCGCCCCCCGCGCATCGAAGGGCCGCTCGCAGCTGAACTGACGCGGCTACGGAGGCTGCAAGAGCTTCGGGGTGGAGAAGTCGAGCAGGAGGTAGGGGTAGAATTTCTCGAGGCCTTCGTTGTAGTTCGCGAGTTGAGGGCGGATGCCGGGGACGTAGCCGCGCGCGAGGAACGGGCGGACGAGCTCGGCGTCGCGGCTCAGCACGTGGATGGGGACGCCGAACTCGGCGCTGCCGCCGTTGACCTCCCAGACCGGCTGGTGGTCGCCGAGGATGACGAGCAGCGAGCCGTCGCGGATGAATTCGGCGATGAAGCGGCGCAGCACCTCGAAGTCGTAGATGATGGTCTTCGCGTAGGCGTAGCCCGCGTTGTCGAAGTGCGGCCATTCGATGGGGAAGCGCTGGACCGGCAGCTCTCCGAAGATGCGGCCGTCGCCGATGCGCGACCAGTCGGGAACGATGCTCGGGATCGCGTTCCAGGGGGCGTGGCTCGTGACGAGCGCGTACTCGATGAAGAGCGGCTGTTTCTTCCCGGCGAGCTCTTTCCTGCGGACGAAGTCGAGCACGTACTGGTCGGCCATCGTGGCCCAGCCGAATTTCGGGCCCTGGTAGCCGAACATCCAGGAGTAGTACTTCTGATCGAAGCCGTAGATGTCGCCCTGCGGTGAGTCGCGGGTGGTGCCGGGTTGCACGAGCACGGTGCGGTAACCCGCCTGCTTGAAGTAGCTCGCGAGCGGCTTCGGCTTCTTCGCGACCACGAGGTCGTACTCGAATTGGTTGGTGGTGGGGACGGCGGTGTTGAGCGTGGCGTGCGCGAGCCAGGAGCGGCCGCCGTAGGTCGACGAGTTCAGCATGCCGGTCGCGATCGTGAAGCCGAGCTTGGTGAGCTCGGACTCGAAGGCGTCGAAGACGGGGCGGGTGTCGCGCGCGTGCTCCGGGAGCTCGAACGTGCAGCGGCCGTACGATTCGACCAGGATCAGGTGAACGTCGGCCTTCTTGAGCCTGGCGAGGTCGCTCGGGAGCTCGGCGATCATGCGCTCGGTCTCGGCGATGCGCCGCGATTGCGCCGCCTTCTCGCTGCGCACGTTGGCGATGAACTCGAGTTCGCGCTGGATGCGCGGGAAGGCGCTCGCCGCGAAGCCGCCGGAGTAGAGCTCCTCGAAGGCTCGAGACGTCGGCCTGGCGGTATTCGCGAGATACGTGACCCCGATCAGGGCGGCGCCGATGTAGATGTGCTCGGTTTCGCGCAGGTAGCGGTCGACGACCCGCAGCGCCTTGTAGGAACCGTAGCCGAGCGCCACCAGGCCGACGAGTACGCCGATCAGACCGAGCGAGAACTGCCAGAAGCTCCGCGTCGACCAGACGAAGCGCACGGCCTCCGGCAAGAGCGGTAGATCGGTGTA
>DASXWF010000154.1:0-3296 GCA_036503835.1 Polyangiaceae bacterium
CGGGCCAGCTCTTCGCGGGTGATGGAGCGTTGGGTCGAGCCGAGCGGCCGAGCCCGCTCGGCCGGAAGCTCACCCGACGTGACCATCGAACGCGGGTAGGACTGAACGATCAGACGGTAGCCGTCCGGAGACTTCGAGAGCTTGCGTGGATCTGCGCTGATCGCCGCACGCACCCGCTGCACCGACTCGACGCCGATGGTGGTGGAGGCCAGCAGCGCCACCCACGAAACGCCGGCCGCGGCCACGACGCCGCGAGTGATCCTCGCTTTGGCACCTGTGCTCTTCACGGCTTCTGTTTCCACAACGCGTTTCCCGGGGACAAAGTTTCCCGGGCCTCGCAGAAAGTGAATGCAGTTCCCGTGCCAGCACCACTGGCCCATGGGCCGCTCGGGCGCGCCTCGTCCGTTTCGCAGAAAACCCCACTGCGTTCGCGGACTCGCGCGTCAGGGCGCTCTGGCAATCGAGTCCGCCCACCGTAACCCCGTGGCACAGGTTGCGTCCGATTTCGCACCACCTGACCGCCTTTGGTACGGACCGAGCGCGACACCGAGATCGCGCCCGGCGCGCACGACCGCGAAGGGACCGCGGCGCTCGCGCTCGCGGCACACCCCGCCCCGCACGATCGCTTTCATCGCCGCCTCGCGCGCCACACCTGGCGGCCGGCGGTCACCCTGTCGCGTTTCGAGCTCCTCGGTCAGCGCCCCGCGGGCCAGCGTTTCGTGCGCCCGAATCGCGTGCGCCTCGTCGTCGAAGCGCACGCGAATCGCCACGCCGCGACGCTCGCCCGCTGAGTACACGGCGACGGAATCCCCCGCCCATCCCGCGGCGGTTTCGGCCGCGGTCGTGAGCGGCACCCACTCTTCGAACACGATGCGCAGTCCCTGCTCGCCGATCACGTCGTGATAGAGGAGCGCCTCCGGACCGCCGGGCGCCGCGAGCGGCACCGGCACCCGCTCGGGTGCCTCCTTCGAAAAATACTTGTCGGGGTGAAGAATCTGCTCGCTCGACGCCGGCAGGTCGCGCCACGCCGCATCCACCGCGGCCCAGCCGCCGCGACGCCGGAGCGCGTGTGTGAAGGCGAGACCGTCCGCGTACGGTGCGACGACGGAGCGCTTCAGCATCGGCGGCACGGAGGCGATGTCCGGCTCCGCTTCCAGCGGCGACATCATGTTTTTTAGCGTATTTTCAGGCAGATCCAGGGCGCTCCGGCCCTGCGGAGCGAGCATGGCGTCGAGCATCGCGCTCGTGGCGTCGCCCTCGGCCAGGCATTGAATCGCGGTCATCACGTCGCCGCGGCCGGGCGACCACTTCACCAACTTCTCGAGGTTGTAGTGCTGGTCCTGGAGGGCATGGACGAGCTCGTGCGAGAGCGTCGCTGCTTCGGCTTCCTCGCCGAGGTCGTCGAGCAGCACCATCTCCTTCACGCGCGGATCATAAAACCCCGCGAGCTGCGAGCCGAGCAGCGTGAGGATGCTGCCGAGGTAGTCCAGATCCGCGCTGGAAGCACCGAGCGCGAAGAGCAGCTCGCTCGTGCCCTGAATCAGCTCGGGCTCGAGCTCCGCGAAGAGATCCTCCTTCATGCGGCGGAGCAGCTCTGCGCGTCCAATCACCTTGCTGCGCACGCCGCCGATGGCCCCGAGCTGGCGGAGCTCGCTCACTTGCGCGAGCGACGCATCGACGGTCGCCTGCGCCTCGTCCTCCTGCGCACGGGCCGGGGCGGACGGAGCCGGCGGGGACGGCGCCGGGCTCGCCGCGGGCGGCCGGGCCTCACCCGAGCAACCGAGCGCGAGCGCGACGAGCGCGACGACCGCCTCGATCTTCACGCCGCCGCCGCACGCAGGCGCGCGATCGCGGCCGCGCGGTCCTTCTGCCCGAACACCGCGTTGCCGGCGACGAGCACCCGCGCGCCCGCTGCCACGACCTGGCCGGCCGTCTCGGGTGAGACCCCGCCGTCCACCTCGAGGTCGATGGATCGTTTCGAAGCGTCGATGAGCTCCCGCACCCGGGCGATCTTGGGCACGATCGCCGGCAGGAACGCCTGCGCGGAGAACCCGGGATTGACGGTCATCACGAGCACGAGGTCGATGTCGCCGAGCACCCAGCGCAGATTCTCTTCGGGGGTGGCGGGATTGAGCACCACGCCGGGCCGCTTCTTGAGCTCGCGGATGTGGGCGAGTGTGCGCTGGAGGTGCGGGCACGTTTCGACGTGCACGCTCAAGCCGTCCGCTCCGGCCTCGGCGAACGCGTCGAGGTGACGCTCGGGCTTTTCGACCATCAGGTGAACATCGATCGGCAGCTTGGTTGCGCGGCGCACGGCCCGCACGATGTCCGGGCCGAACGTGATGTTCGGGACGAAACACCCATCCATCACGTCCACGTGAATCCAGTCGGCGCCGGCAGCCTCGACCTCCGCAACTTCATCGGCCAGCCGTCCGAGATTGGCGCTTAGAATCGAGGGGGCGATTCGCACCGTGGTCGTCATGTGCTCTGCTCCTCGAACTACCTCGAGCCCCTGGCGGGCGCCAGCGCCGAGCCCTACGCACATTGTGCGCGTCCGAAAAAATCGACCGGCGAACCCGCCGATCGATCGAATCGGGGCATCACCTGGCAGACCGCGGAAATGTTAAGCTCGGATGCTACGTTGAGGAGCACGCCGGATACCGCGCAGTCGGTCGTGCCGGCCCACGAGCCATGATGCATGCCCAGACGCCGCAAATCGGCAGGCGTCGTCGAAGCGAGGAACAGCGGTAGCGAGCCATGATTACACGTCCGCTCGGCAAGCAGGATTACGACCACATCGTTCAGATCATCGACCGTTGGTGGGGCGGTCCGACGACGGCGCTCGCGCATCCGATCTTCTTCTACGAGCTCGGCTCGATGGCGCGCGTCGTGGAGCACGACGGAATCCTCGTGGGCTTTCTGCTCGGATTCGTCGCGCCCGGCCCGCCGAAGACCGGCTACGTGCACCTCGTGGGCATCCACCCGGACTACCGGCGCCGCGGCGTCGGCAAGGTGCTCTACCAGACCTTCGAGGAAGACGCGCGCGCCGCCGGCTGCGCTCGCCTGAAAGCGATCACCCCCGTGGGTAATGAGGGGTCGATCGCGTTCCACAAAGCAACGGGGTGGAGCGTCACCTACGTGGAAGACTACGCGGGCCCCGCCCGCCCGCGGGTGGTGTTCCAGAAGAGCCTGTGAGCGAAGCCTCCGCGTCGGGCGCTCTGGCGCGGACCACGCGAACGGCGCTGCTCGCGACGCTCGCCACCCTGCAACGACTCGTGAATCCGCCGCTCTCGGCG
>DASXWF010000155.1:0-3815 GCA_036503835.1 Polyangiaceae bacterium
CCGGCCCCGCCGTCGTCCCCCGGTTCGTCGCCGCCGCAGGCGGTAAGGGCGACGCAAAACAGGACTACCGGCAGACGGGAAAGAACGGGTGAGCTCACGGACGGGATGACTTCGGGAGTGGGTGCACGTCTCGTCACGACGACTCGACGTTCTATACCGTGTGGTCTCGGGACGGGCTTCTCGGTCAACACTTTGAGATGCCGCACGCTGCTCGCGCCGCGGCAGGAAAATTTCAGAGCGCGCCCTGGTACCGGTTTCCACGGCGCAAAGGCCGCGTCGCTGGTCGGGAGCGCCGCTCGGGTGATAGAGTTTGTGGGTTCCCCATGCGTTCGGAACCGGGGAGTACCACCGTCACGGAGCGGAGCTCGCCGCGCAGCACCGCTCGGTTCGCCGAGCTCGGTCTCGTATGGGTGTTTCCGAATCCGAGCGAATCCTGGGTGGATCTCCTGATGGAGGGCGAGCGAGAGCGCTCGATCGGGCGGGAGGAGGGCTCGGCGATTCGTCTTTCCGGCGACGGTGTGTCGCGGCGCCACGCCGTCCTGCGTCGCGACCCGGCGACGGGTGTGATCGCGATCGCCGATCAGGGCAGCCGCAACGGGATTCGCGTCAACGGCCGTCCCGTCACTCTGGCGCCGCTCGCGGCGGGGGACGTGGTCCGGCTCGGCGGTTGGGTCGGCGTCGTGACCGGCGCGCCGGGGTCGTTCTGCGAGCTCGCTCCGGGCCTTTTCGGTGGGAAGGCGCTCGAGGCGGCGCTCTCGCCGCTGAAGCGAGCGGCGTCGAGCGACCTGCCGATCGTCTTGGAGGGGGAAACCGGCACCGGCAAGGAGATCGTCGCGGAGAGCCTGCACCACTGGAGCGGGCGCTCGGGGCCGCTCGTCGCCGTCAACTGTGCGACCTTGCCGCACGGCCTCGCCGAGGCCGAGCTCTTCGGCTACCGGCGCGGGGCGTTCACCGGCGCCGATCGCTCGAGCCCGGGCTTCTTCCGCAGCGCCGAGGGCGGCACGCTGCTGCTCGACGAGGTCTCGGATCTGCCGCTCGGAGTGCAAGCGAAGCTCCTGCGCGTGCTCGAGCAACGCGCGGTTCAGCCGCTCGGCGAGACGCGGCCGGCGCCGGTCGACGTGCGCATCGTGGTCGCGGGGCAGCAGTCGCTCGCAGACGCCGTCAAGGAAGGCCGCTTCCGAGCCGACCTCCTTGCGCGCCTCGACGGTCTCGAGGTGCGCTTGCCGCCGCTGCGCAAACGCCGCGAGGACGTGCTCCCGCTGTTCTCGCGTTTTCTCGGGCGGTTGAGCGGCGGGCGGGCACCGGCGCTCGACGTCGAGTTCGTCGAGCGCCTGGTCGTTCACGATTGGCCCTTCAACGTTCGGGAGCTCGTGCTGCTGGTGCGGCGCTTGCTCGTGCTGCACGGCGCCGAGACCACGCTGTCCCTCGAGCATCTGTCCGAGCGGATGCTCGAGACGCCCGAGGCGAATGCAGCGGTGCCGGAGGCTGTCAAGGCAGGGCCGGCGCCGAGCACGCCGCAGCCGGACGGCGTCGAGTTGCCGGCGCTGATCACGGCGCTCAGGGCTTCGGGGGGCAACGTCGCGCGCGCTTCGGCGTTGCTCGGCATTTCGCGGCAGCGCGCCTATCGCCTCATGGAGGCGGCGGGCGTGGACCTGCGAGCGGTGCGCGAGGGGGAGGGGCCGTGAGCGAGCGAGCGGACGGACGCCGCGTCGGCGAGCTCGTGGGCGGAAAGTACCGAATCGTGCGTCTGCTCGCGTCGGGCGGCATGGGTGTCGTGTACGAGGCGCAGCACACGGTCGTGCGGCGGCGCTTCGCCGTGAAGTTCTTGCGCGCGCACCTGATCGACCAGCGCGAGAGCCTGACGCGTTTTCAGCGCGAGGCTCAGGCGGCCGGAGCGCTCGAGAGCGAGAACCTGACCGCGGCGATCGACTTCGGCATCGGAGCCGACGGTTCGCCCTTCATCGTGATGGAGTACCTGGTGGGCGAGAGCCTGCAGGCGCTCCTTTCGCGCGAGCAGCGCTTGCCGGTCGGGCGGGCCACGGATCTCGTCTCGCAGGCGTGCCGCGGGATTCACGCGGCTCACGCGTCCGGCATCATCCATCGCGATCTGAAGCCGCAGAACCTGTTCGTGTGCCGGCGCGAGGACGGCACGGATCTCTTGAAGGTTCTCGATTTCGGCATCGCGAAGCTCGAGCTCGTCGACAAGGGCAACACCGCGACGCGCACGGGCACGGTGCTCGGCACTCCCGCGTACATGTCGCCGGAGCAGGCGCGGGGAGAGAAGGACCTCGCTCACCACGCGGACGTATACGCGCTCGGCGCCATCCTCTACGAGCTCCTCTCGGGAGAGAAGCCGCATCCGGGGAGCTCGCACAACGCGATCCTGCATCACATCGCGACACAGCCCGCGGTGCCGCTCGACGCCGAGAAGCACGGCTTGCCCGACCCGCTCGTCGAGATCGTGATGGGTGCGCTCGCACCCGAGGCGAGCGCGCGTCCCGAGTCGGCGGAAGCGCTCGGCCGCGCGCTCGCGCCGTTCGTGCAGCGCGAGGCGTGGCCCGCGGTGAAGAGCGAGGATTCGGCGCCGCGCAACGAGGTTCCGGAGTCGAGCGGGGTCAATCCGGTCGTGGATGCGGGCGCAGGGCGCGCCACGAATTGGCTGGCCTGGGGCGCGGCCGGCGTGCTGCTCGGGGTAGTGGTGATGCTCGCGAGCGTCGATCGCGGGGGGCCGCCTCGCCAGGAAGTCGTGCCCGCAGCGCCGCCGGCGATCCAGGCAAAGACACCCGAGCCCGACCGGACCGTCCAGCCAGCGCCCGCGGAAGTCGTGCCCGAGCCTCCAGCCGTCGCAGCCCCGCTCGCGCCGGCGCCGCCCTCGAGCCAGCGGCCTGCCTTCGTGCCGTCGCCCCGTCCGGTCAAGCGCAACGAGCCGCGCGGAACGGCGCTCGCGGAGAGCGTGACGCAGGTTCCCCTCGGCGCCTCGCGCTCGGTTCCCGTGACCTTCGACCAGAGCAATCCTTACCAATAGGCAACGCTTGGCACGCAGCATGCACAGGGCGGTCACGGCGATCGTGACGCGCATCATCGAGCTACTGATCGTGGCGGCCGTCGTGGCCGGCGTCGTGACGGCGGCGCCTTCCGTTCGCGCCGAGGAGGATCCGCGCCGCGCCGCACGCGCCCACTACGAACAGGGCCTTGCCCTGGCCAACCGTGGCGCCTACGAGGCGGCGCTCCGCGAATTTCGCAGCGCCTACGAGAAAAGTCCGCAATTTGCGGTGCTCTACAACATCGGGCAGGCCGAGATCGCGCTCGGTCACCCGCTCGAAGCGATCGAAGCGCTCTCCCGCTACCTGCGCGACGGCGGCAATCAGGTGCCCGCCGAACGCAGGAAGCAGGTCGAGGCTCAGATCGCGCTCGTCGAAGCGCTGCTCGCCGAGCTCGTGATCACGAGCAGCGAGCCCGGCGCGCGCGTCAGCGTCGACGGGCGCGAGCTCGGGAGCACGCCGCTTTCCGCTGCGGTGCGTGTGACCACGGGGCCACACGAAATTTCGCTGTTCTTTCCTGGCGCCGAGCCCGTCAGTCGCAACGTCACGCTGAGCGAAGGCGAACGCCGCGCGTTGCATTTCGATCGTCCGGCGCCCCCGCCGCCGCAGGAGCCCATTGCGCCGCCGGCAACGACGCCCGCGCGCTGCGCCGAGCCGACTCCCGCGCCGCGCCCGGTTCCCGTCGCCGAAGCGCGGAGCGGTGCGCGGACGACGGTGGGCTACGTGCTCGTCGGGACCGGAGTCGCGCTCGGCGCGGGGGCCTTCATCCACTAT
>DASXWF010000156.1:0-1648 GCA_036503835.1 Polyangiaceae bacterium
ATTAAAGCGGTACGCGAGCTGGGTTTAGAACGTCGTGAGACAGTTCGGTCCCTATCTGCCGTGGGCGGAGGATACTTGAGAGGGTCTAACCATAGTACGAGAGGACCTGGTTGGACGTACCTCTGGTGATCCGGTTGTTCCGCCGGGAGCATCGCCGGGTAGCTATGTACGGAACGGATAACCACTGAAAGCATCTAAGTGGGAAGCCGGCCTCGAGATGAGGTATCCCGGGACGCAAGTCCCCTGAAGGCCCGTCGAAGACGACGACGTAATAGGCTGGGTGTGGAAGTGCAGTAATGCATGGAGCTAACCAGTACTAATCGGCCGTGAGGCTTGACCTATCACTAAGCGTCTCTCGTAGGCGCTCTCCGCCAGGGCTCATCGCCCGAGCGGCGCGACGCTTCGCTCGTTTCTTCCTGCTTTCGACAACCACCAAAAAGTTTTCTGGTGACGATGTCGGAGGGGCCATACCCGATCCCATCCCGAACTCGGAAGTCAAGCCCTCCAGAGCCGATGGTACTGCGCGCGCGCGTGCGTGGGAGAGTAGGTCGTTGCCAGGTTTATCCAACAAGCCCCGAAGCGCTCAACCCGCTTCGGGGCTTTCTTTTTCCGTCGGCTCGCGTGAGAGCGGCGAGCGTACGGCGTCGAGCGTGGTGTGCAGCGTCTGCATGTCGACGGCGTTCGTCCAGCGCGCCACCACCAGCGTGGCGACGCCGTTGCCGATCAAGTTGGTCAGCGCGCGCGCCTCGGACATGAAGCGGTCGATGCCGAGGATCAGCGCGAGCCCCGCGACCGGCACGTGACCCACGGACGACAGGGTCGCCGCCAGCACGATGAAGCCGCTGCCGGTCACGGCCGCCGCGCCCTTCGAGGTCAGCAGCAGCACCGCCAGCAGCGTGAGCTGCTCGCCGACGCTCATGGCCGTGTCGGTAGCCTGCGCCACGAACAGCGCGGCGAGCGTGAGGTAGATCGACGTGCCGTCGAGGTTGAACGAGTACCCGGTCGGGATCACCAGCCCGACCACCGACTTCTGCACGCCGAGCGCCTCGAGCCGGCTCATCATCTGCGGCAGCACCGACTCGGACGACGACGTCCCGAGCACCACCAGCAGCTCCTCGCGCAGGTAGCGCACGAGCTTGCCGAGGCGGAAGCCGTGCAGGCGCGCGATCAGCCCGAGCACGCCGAAAATGAAGAACAGGCACGTGAGATAGAACGTGGCCATCAGCTTGCCGAGCGAGAGCAGCGTGCCGATCCCGTATTTGCCGATCGTGAATGCCATCGCGCCGAACGCGCCCACCGGCGCGAGCACCATGATCATCGCCACGATCGCGAACAGCACGTGCGACGTCTTCTCGATGAACTGGAACACGATGCTGCTGCGGCCCCCCACGCGATGCAGCGCCAGGCCGAACAGCACCGAGAACAGCAGGACCTGCAGGATCTCGCCCTTGGCGAAGGCGCCGACGACGCTGGTCGGAATCGTGTTCAGCAGGAACTCGGCTGTCGTGCCGAGCTGGCCGGGCGCGGTGAACGCGCTGATGCCCGAGGTATCGAGCGTGCTGGGATCGACGTGCATGCCCGTACCCGGCCGCACCAGGTTCACGACGAGCAGACCGAGCACGAGCGCGACGCCGGTGACGAGCTCGAA
>DASXWF010000157.1:0-2373 GCA_036503835.1 Polyangiaceae bacterium
AGTCGGCGGGGAAGGCAACTCGGCCGCGCAGAGCGGGGTCTTCCCCGACATCGAAGCGTACGATCCGGAGACCGATAGCTGGGAACGATTTCCTCCGATGGCAGTGCCGCGTCACGGCTTTGCCGCCGCTGCGCTCGGCGGCCGCATCTACCTGCCCGGCGGGGCCACCGAGCAGGGCTTCGGCGCCGCCGACGACCACAGCATGCTCGCCTTCGAGTGAAGCGCCGAGGTGCTCTCCCGACGCACTGAGGCGACGGGTGCGATCGACCGCGACCGCGCCGCGCGACGGTAGCATGTCCATGACCACGCCAGAACGCGGACGGATGCGTCACCCCTTCGGACTGCGGAGCGCTTCCCAGTCTTCGAGCGTGCGAGGCCAGTCGTTCTTCAGGAGTTGGGAGAGGGAGCGATCGGCGAGGACTTTCCCGCCCGTCTGGCAGCGGGCGCAGTAGTTGGATTCGTTTTCGGCGTGGACGATGCGCTGGACGGTTGAGCCGCAGACGGGGCACGGGAGTTTGTAGCGGCCGTGGACGGCCATTTCGGGGCGGAAGGCCGTCACTTTGCCGGCGCCCGGGAAGTCGTCGCCGGTCTGCGCTTTCAGGCGCTCGGTCCATTCGACCAGGACTTCGCGGGTGGCGGCGAACAGGCGCTCGATTTCTTCGCCGGTGAGGCGCGTCGTCCATTTGAGCGGGGAGAGCCGCGCGCGGTGCAGGATTTCGTCGGAGTAGGCGTTGCCGATGCCGGAGAAGAGGCGCGGATGGGTGAGGGTGCGTTTGACGGTGTGGTTTTCCGCGGTGAGGGCCGCGCTGAAGGAAGCGAGATCGGTGTGGAGGGGATCGACGCCGCCGGGGTCGTGAGTGGCGAGCTCGGTTTCGCCGCGGACGACGTGGAGTGATGCGCGTTTCTTCTTGCTGGCCTCGGTGAGGCCGAGGGTGCCGTGCTCGAAGTCGAAGGCCGCGAGCGCGATGCGGCCGCCCGGCTTCGCGCGCGGGTTCTGCGGCTCCTCCCAGCGGAAGCGCCCGGCGACCATGAGGTGCACGACGAGGAACAAATCGTCGTCGAGAGCGAAGACGATGCGCTTGCCGAGCCGGCGGAGCTCGAGCACGCGCTTGTCGCTCACGGCCGAAAGCGGTGGGTCGAAAGAGCGCAGCAGGAACGGCGTGAACAGGCGCACGCGCTCGAGCTTGCGACCGATCACCCGGCGCCCGATCGCGTCGAGGTAGAGCGCGATGTCGGGGAGCTCGGGCACGGCTTCACGCTAGTACAACGGGCCGGATGTGCATTCCGCCTGCGCGGGCGGGGCCGGGCGGGTAGAGTTCGAGGAAATGACCGAGGAGCGTCCGTTCTGGCGGTCGGCGCCTGCGCTCGCGGCCCTGGGAGCGGCCGTGGCGGTGATCGCCTCGGAGGCGGTGTTCAGCACGCTTTCGGGGGAGCCGGCCGAGTTCGCGCTGTTCCTCGGTCGCTTCCATCCGCTCGCCGTGCACTTGCCGATCGGCGTCGTTCTGCTCGTGGCAGCCTCGGAGGCGCTTTCGTTCGTGCCACGCTACCGGCCGCGCATCGATCCGGCGATCGGCCTCGTCTTGCCGGCGCTGGTGGCGGTTTCGGTCGGCGCGTTCTTTCTCGGCGAGCTCCTCGGACGTGCCGGCGAGTACGCGCCGCGCATCCTGAACCTGCACCGGCGCCTGGAGCTCTTCGCCGTCATCGGCGTGTGCGGTTGCCTCGTCGCCTGGACGTACCAGACCCGCGCCGGCACTCCGCGAGCACGCCTCGTGTACCGCGCCGCGCTCGGTTTCACGCTGCTCGTCATGTCGACCGGCGCCCACTTCGGCGGCACGATGACGCACGGGGAGACGTACCTCTTGCGCTACGCACCCGGTCCGCTGAGATCTTTGCTCGGCGGCGGAGGCGAAGAGAAGACCGAGAAAGCCGCGAAGCCCCCGGCGAGCGCAGGCGCCGAGCCGACCCTGTTCGCGCAGGCCGTCGCACCGATCCTCAAAGAGCGCTGCGCCGGCTGTCACGGACCGGACAAGGTGAAGGGAGGCCTCCGCCTCGACTCCCTCGAAGGCATCCAAAAAGGCGGGGAGAACGGCAAGGTCGTCACCCCCGGCGCGCCGAACGAGAGCCCGCTCCTCACCAACATCCTCCTGCCGCTCGACGACGACGCTCACATGCCGCCGCCGGAGAAACCGCAACCGACCCCGCCCGAGATCGCGATCCTGCGCTTCTGGATCGAGCGCGGCGCCAACGACAAGCTCCTCCTCCGCGACGCGCTCCCCCCACCCGAGTCACGCCTCCTCCTCGAAAAAGCCCTCGGCGCTCCCCCTTCCCCTCCCGCCCCCTCCTCCAAGACCCCCACCAACACCACCCCCGCCT
>DASXWF010000158.1:0-32195 GCA_036503835.1 Polyangiaceae bacterium
GACGCCCCGGCTTTTTCCATGCCTTTTTCATCGCCGGCCTGAGAAACTCTAGCCTTGCTTACCGCCGCCGACCCGACACGAGCCGTGGATATTCATGCCCGTTCTCAATAAGCTCCATTGACGGTTCGAGCATGACGGCTCGTGCTAGACGCCGGCATGGTCTCAGCATACCATCCGCCCGTTCGTACACAAGACGAGTTTTCAGGAGGAACACATGGCATCTCGCAGACCTCGCCGTTTTGCCCAAGGAACGTCTGTCGACGTCGGCAAGACGCGCGTGGAGATAGAGCGCGTTTTAGTTCAGCACTCAGCCACGCAGTACATCGTCGGCAATGACGTCACGAAGCGCAGCGGTTTCGTTCATTTTGCTCTTGGAGGCCGTCAATATCGAATCGTGCTCCCGCCGCGTGAATCCGCAAAGCGGAATGAAGAACAAGTCATGCGTGAGCAGTGGCGGTCGATGCTACTCCTTCTCAAAGCCAAGCTCGAAATCGTGGCAAGCGGCATGGTGACGATGGAGCAAGAGTTTCTCGCGTACATCGTTCTGCCGGACGGCAGCAGGGTCGGCGACGTCATCGAGCCCAAACTACAACAGGCCTATAAGACCGGCTCGATGCCGGCGCTTTTGCCCGAATGGAAGGAAACCAAGTCATGAGTTACCGAGAACAAGAAGCCGCGAAAGAAGCGAAGAAACAATCGGATGCCGACGCCGCATGGTTTCTGGATCGCGCTGCCGCTCTCATCGCCGAGCTGAAAGAAGTACAGCCTGGCGCTCGTACTGCGTATCTGCGTGCCTGCTTGCGCGCCGCTATCAAAGCGCAGGAGAACGTTACTCGCTCCGTTGCTGTATCAGAGGACCTCAATGACTTTTGACGTCCGCCGTTCCATTGAACTCGCGTTTTGCGAGGCGCTTCTCCAAGCGGTGAAGCGGTTCGACGACAATAATGCGATTAGCGCCGACAAGCACGACACCGAATCCTGCACCTGTCCGCTCTGCGAGCAAGTGGAAGGAGCTCGCAAGTTCATTCGGGACTCGACCGAAGGGGCGTCAAAGGCTTTACCGGTTAGATTCGAGGTCGACGCTGCCAACGCGCAACTGCTCGGTGGGCGCTTTCTCTATGGCACCGAAGACGAGCGTTACAACGAACACATGGCCTGCGAACTCGCGAAAGAGATGTCGAAAGAGAAAATCCATTTTACCCGCGCCCGCGTGGTGCGTGTGACCCGCGAGGTCATCCGCATCTATGCGCATGGCGTGGTTGTGTCGGAGGAATGACCCATGAACGAGAAAACGCTGCAACACTTTGCGTATTTGATTAGAGGATTTCATCACGTGGGTGTGATGCCGGCACACTTTCAAGACTCGGGAAACAAGGCTTGGGAGAGACTTCCGCAAGAGACTCGTGAGCAGTGGTTGACCGCAGCACGGACGATTGCCGAGGGGTTCGAAAAAATTCTCGGCGGCGATAGCCCGTTACTGACTGATGCCGAGCTGGCAGAAGCACGGGAAATGGCAGAGGAAGCGCCTTTAAATTCCTATTACTGGTGCGAGACCCAAGCGGCGAAGTCGTTGATTCGGCATATCGACGCGCAGGCTTCTCAGCTCCGTTGGCTGCGAGGCGAGAAACCCGAGGTTGTGGGTCGTACCTATTTCAACGTCGAGGTCTGTGATGACCATGATGGCGGCAGCGTCTGGTACGTCGACGAGGATTACATGGAGGAAGGTGACGCCATCGAATTGGCCAAACGAACGGCAAAGAAACGCGCTAACGGGCTCGCGCGCGTTAATCGCTGTGTGACTGAAGTGGTCGCCGAATACCGTTTGACGAATGGAAGTGAAGACGATGGGAACGAAGGCAAGCGTCGACAGAGAATCGAAGAAGCTCGACGTCGACAGGACACGCCACTTTCTCCCGATGAGCGTCGAGCGATAGGGATTGACCCCACACCGGCAGCGGACTGGCGTGACCCGTTGAAAGAGGAGGGCTGATGTTCGACGACCATTCTACGCGCTGGAACTTCGATGATTTCTGGCGGGGCGACATCGCGGCAGACCTGGAGCACGAAACACCCGAGGAACGCCGCACGCGGCTCCTCGACGCGCACATCGACAGGCTCTGGCAGCTCTTGCCCGAGCAGAGCAAACGCCGTCTCGGCTGCATTGCGGCGAGTGCGGGGCTGCCTGGCGTGGGAGTCGAGGAGCACGCCGACCTGGTTGGCGCGATGGGTTTGATAGCAGAGGCCGAGGGCACGCTCGACCAAGAGGCCGAATTCGCTGATTGCTATTTGCACGTTCCCTGGGTCGCGGAGGCCGTTGCCGAATGGGAACGCGAAAGGGCGCAGCCCCGAGCCCAGAGCGACGAGCGCCGCGAGCAGACCAAGCTCGCGGTGCGGCGCTATCGAGAGAAGCAGCGCGCGAAGGAGAGCGCGAAGGAGCGGAAGAACCGAGAGCGCAAGGAGCAGCGGCTGAGCGACATGTATGCGCGTAGTGCGATTGCCATCGACGGCGAGGGCATTACGGACCGCGAGACGGGCGATCACATCTATCGCTACATGGCGGCGTGCACGCGCGATGGCACGGTGCTCGGCGAGCTGGAGAATCCGAACGGCATTCCGTCGAAGGACGTGATGGAGTTCATCGACGGGCTGCCGAAGCGGGACGAGGCTGGAGAGACCTATCTCGGCGTGTTTGGTTATGGGCTCGGCTACGACCAGACGAAGTGGCTCGAAGGGCTCAAGAATCGAGCGCTCTACAAGCTCTTTCACGACGTGCCAGAGCTCGAAGACGTGAAGGTGCAGTGTGGCCGCTATCGCCTCATGCTGATGGGCAAATGCCTGCAGATGACGAATAAACGGGGCGAGGCAGGCAGCAAGCGGACGCTCATCTGGGACATTCTGAAGGGGTTTCAGAGCACGTTCGTGAAGGCTCTCATCGCGTGGGAGGTCGGCACGAAGGCGGAGCACGAGCGCATCGAGGCGATGAAAAAGCAGCGTGGTAACTTCGATGACGAGAAGTGGAAAGAGGTGCAGTTTTATTGCAAGGATGAGTGCCGGTTGCTCGCGGTGCTCACCGAGACGTATATCCGCGCGCACGTCGAGGCGGGCATCGACTTGCGCGGGAAGTATCACGGCGCGGGGAGCACGAGTGACGCATTCCTGAGCCTCATGAACGCGCTTGGCAAGCGCTGCACGCGCGAGGTCGAGGACGAGGACCTCGAGGCATTTCAGGCGACGCGCTCGGCGTTCTTGCGGTCGTTCTTCGGCGGACGGGCCGAAATTTCTAGGTTCGGGATCGTGCGGGGGAAGAAATGGACGGCGGACGTCGCGAGTGCGTATCCACACGCGCTATTCGAGTTGCCGTGTGTGCGTCACGGCAAATGGCGGCACGTGAGCGCGCGGGGTGTGGGTCGCGCGATTGGCACGGCGCGGCTCGCTTGCGTGCATTTCAAGGTAGAGCTGCAGCCCGAGGACCTCGCCCCCGACCGCAAACGTGGTCGTCGATTCGTGGCGCCGCTCGGGCAAGCGCCCGCCGAGCTGCGGGACGACGCGACGGCTCGCCGAGCACGTCGCAAGAAAAAGGAGCTGAAGGAACTCGCCGAGAAGGACAAGCTGCCGAGTGAGCGTGCGATGTTGATGGGGATTCAGGGCGACGTGGCGCAGCTACCGTGGGGGCCTCTGCCCTATCGCACCGACGCCGGTAGTATCGTGTTCCCCGCGGCGCATCCGGGGGGCTGGGCCTGGGCTCCCGAGTACCAGGTAGCGAAACGGCACTATCCGGGTGTGCAGGCGACGGAAGCCTGGGTGCTGCGCGGCGAGTGTCAATGCGAGCGACCCTATCAGGACATCGGGCACTATTACCTGCGGCGGCTCGAATGGGGCGGCATGAAAGGCAAAGTCCTGAAACTCGGCATGAACGGTTGCTATGGGAAATTTGCTCAGGTCATCGGCAAAAACCCTAAGTATTCTTGTCGCGTGATCGCGGGTCAGATTACGGCGTCGACTCGCGGCAGGCTCCTCGAAGGCATCGCGACGATGGCGGACCCTTGGGACGTCATCTATGCCGCGACGGATGGGCTCATCGCCACGAGCGCGATGTCCCCGCCCGATCCGCCCGAGAATTCGACCACGAAGGGCGCGAAGGACAAGGGCAAGGCTTGGCTCGGCAGCTGGGAGGTCGAGGAGCACGACGAGAATTTATTCGTCGTGCAGCCGGGATTCTATTTCTCGATGAAGGACAAGGGCAAAGCGCGGACACGGGGCACGCCGCTCGAAGTCATCGACGCTTACCGCAATCAAATCATCGACCAGTGGAAGGCGGAGCCGACGAAGAAGCCGACGGGGCTCCCGCAACAGAGCGTGTTTCACGGCGTGAAATCCTGTATTCAGCCGCCGAGCAAGAAAAACGACCGTTACACGCGGAAGAAGTCCTATGGCACCTGGAGCCTGGAGGACCGCAAAATCAACTACGTCGTGAACCCGAAGCGGAGCGATTTGCTAGACCTCGAAGACGGTAGCTTTCGACTGCTCACCTGGTGGCTCTTTCCCGATGAGCCCGAGAGCTGCGAATACAAGAAAGACCCGTCGTTCGTGAACGTCGAAGCCGTGAAGGATGATCAACCCGATTTCGTCGAGCCGCTCGTGCGCGGCGTGGGAGAGGACGATTGAGCGCTTGCTGTGAAGAAAGCAGGGGGCTGATGCCGAGAGAGGAAGGGTTCTATTGGGTCCGGGTGTGGATACCGCAGTCGGACGGCGGCGGCATCACGCATGAGACGTCGCGCGGCGCGGAAATCGCCGAGTACCGTGGAATCGATTGGTACGTCGTCGATGTCGCGGGGCCCGTGGCGGACGCGCTGCGTGTCGAGGTCTTGTCGGAACGCCGCGTGCTCTGGGATGGGAGAACATGAGCGATTTCGTGTTGCAGTTTGATGAGTCTGGACGCTGGGTGGGTATGCCTATCGCTTTGATTCCATCGTCGACACTGATTGCGCCGAAGGACTGTCCGAACGATTGTCGGGGAGCGCGTAGGGGTCGACCTTGGGAGGTGCCGAGGGGTTACGTGATGGCGGATGGTGAGCATCACCCTATTTGCAAATTTGAGGAGACTTGGAAGGCTAGCCGCCGAGCGAAGACGTTTGGTGGTCGTGAAGAAAAGGCGGTGGTAACGATGGAATACAACTACGAACGAGAGAAGGCGTGGCTCACCACGCTCGACGGGCAAAAGGACTTCCTGCGCGTGCGGGACTGGGTGCAGCGGGCGCTCGAAGCGACGGGAGCGTTCACGCTTGGTAAAGCCATCAGTGCAAGCCGAGCGTGTGATTCCTTCAAGATGATTGTCGCGGTGGATCGCCTCGTCGAACTCGGAGAGGTCGAGGAGTTGCCGGGGCAGACATGTTCGTCGCAGAATCGGGTGTATCGGGGGAAACGGTGATGGACGACCTCGGTATTCTGAGAGAGTTGCTGTCGAGCGTTTACCTCACGCAGCGACAGAAAGCAGCGCTCGGGCGCGTGCTCGGCGCTGTCGCTCGGGCGCCGCGGCCTGGACGCTGCCAGGCCCGCGAGAGTGGCGGGGTTCAGTGCGAGCTGCCGGCGGGACATGCGTCCGAGCACATGTGTCCGGGCGCACTCGGTCGGTTTCGAGCGGCGCCGAGACCCGTGAACGCGCAGGGCTACTACGGTTGTCCTGCCGACCCGCTCGACGACTGCCGGCCGTCGATGGACGACGCGGGGATTTGCGCGAGCTGTGGCCAGGCGATGCCGCGTTCGCTAGACGTGGAGAACGAGGAGCACGAGCGCGTCGAGTTGCTCGGAAGGTGTGGGGCCGAATGAGCTGCGACTATCACGTGTACTGCCGGACGTGCGACGAGCAACACCCCATGGACGACGCGAACCACGCGCGGCTGCTGATGGGGCACCTCATCAAACACCGCGCTGCCATCGCGGCGCTCGAGCCCGTTCTCTCCGAAGCGCCGGAGACTATCGAGTTTCGGGCCTTCTATGGGCACATCGACCCGACGTGGTTCCGGTTACACCTCGACCACGACCTCTGCGTGCGCGACGAGTACGGCAAAATCGACGGGACGTGTGGCGAGCGATTTACCTGCGCCGAGTGCGACCGCGTACATTACTGTCGGCTGGGCCAGGGGCACGACGGCCGGCACCGGGTAAAATCATGATGACCCGTTGCGGCAACTGCGGGGCAGGCATTCGAGAAGTGGCGTCTACCCGTGGAGACCGAGACCCGATGCTGCCGGGGGGCTTTGCGGTCTGCGCGGCGTGTCGCTGCCCGGGGGTTTTCTCGGACGACTTGCGGCGGCTGACCCCGACCCAGCGCGAGTGGATGAGCCCCGAGCAGCGAGCGCGGGCGGACGCGGCCATTGCCATCATCGACCAGCTATTCCCTGACGGCATGCCCTATTCGTGGCAGGACGCAGCGGTCTGTAATGACTGCTGGCAGTTCTACTGGCACGACGTCCAGCCGGAGCGCGCCGTGCTTGGCTGGGAGCTGTGCGCGCTTTGCGAGCAGCCGACGGTGAGCGGGATCTATCGTCGGTTGCTCGTGGCGAACGTTCCGTCGAAAGGAGTGATGCACTGATGCGAATCCCCAAAGGCTATAAGCGCGTGTATGCCGTGGTGGCGAAGGACCCGGCGCCCCCCGAGGTGTTGAGCGACATTCTCGGGCTGGTTGGTATCGAAGCCGATCCGCTGTTGCTCGCGACGTTGCCGCTCGACATGCGCGTGCAGGCGCAGGTGTGGGCGGCGACGGCCCATTCGAAAGCGAGCGACAACATCGTGCGCCGGCATCCCAAACCGCCGTGGCTACCGGACGAATGGGAAGGGCCGCGGCAAGACGGTGACCTGGTGCTCGCGGCGGTCGGCTCTCCGTCGCCGCTCGTCTTTCCGCTTTGCGCGCACTGCGGGCTCCGGACCTTCGTGCGTAAGGGGCAGGCGTTCGAGCTGGACGAGGTCTCGGCCCTGGTCGTGCGCGAAGACGGGTTGATGGAGCTGGTGGAAGGTTGGGCGCAGCACGACTGTGCCGAGTCGACGGCGGCGGTTCTGCAATTAGAGGCTGCAGAGAAGGAGACTGCCCATGAGTAACCCGTTGGAAGACGAAGGCGTGAAGCGAGTGGCGGCCGGGTGGCGAAAGGCGC
Source organism: Polyangiaceae bacterium (assembly GCA_036503835.1). Taxonomy (GTDB): domain Bacteria; phylum Myxococcota_A; class Polyangia; order Polyangiales; family Polyangiaceae; genus PMG-095. Next base: position 7,149 of record DASXWF010000158.1, read on the forward strand.
AGCGGCAGCGATTGCAGCCGGTTTTTGCGATATTGGAGGAGATGAGCAAAGAACCCGGTGTCTCGCTGTTCCTCGACCTATGCGAGCTGACGCTGATGGTCGCGGCGAGAGTCGACGGCGGCCTCAAATGGACCCATCCGCGTGTCGTGGTGCATATCCGTCAGCGCGTGGTGGCGGCACGCGAAGCGAAACGGCTCGGCGTTGAACTCGATCCCGAGCAGGGTCCGGAACACGTCGTGTTGCCAGCGCGTCCGAGACGAAAGCGTCGGACAGAGGCTGACGGTCGGTAAGTGGCTCCGTGCTGCGGCTCGTCACCGATACGGCATCGCCCGAGACGTCTCCCGAGCGTTCGCGAGCCTTCGCATGGTCTGCCTAACAGCACGGAACCTGGTTGCGCGGGATGGATTCGAACCAACGACCTTCAGGTTATGAGCCTGACGAGCTACCAGACTGCTCTACCGCGCAATAAAGCGAGAACGCTCTGGGACCCCCTCGCAGGGGCTGGCCACGGGAGGAGCTGAATCCCGCACCCAGAGCGTCTCTGGCAAAAGGCTCTCGGCCGAGAGTGGTCCTTGCCTTTCTCTATGGGCCAAGCTCCGGTTACCCGGGTGGACGAGACCCGACAGAGAGACTAACGCGGGTTCGAGCCCTTCGGCAAGCGGCTCGTGAGGACCTTGGTGTGGGCGCGGTCATCGGACCATCCCATCTCGGAGCCGAGGGCTTTGATTTGCCGCTGGTCGTTGTCGATGCGGACGTGGGCGCGGCGTAGCTCGGCGTCGGTCTTCGACAAGTCCTCGCGCACGGTGGCCACGGTCTTGCTCTGCATGTCGTCCTGGTGCTCGAGCTCGTGGATCGTCGCCTCGAAGCCGAGCACGCGGCGCTCGAGCTCGCGCTGCGCGCGGGCGAGCATCACGCCTCCGAGGACGAGGAGCACGACGCAGGCGGCGAGATAGTACCACGGCAGCATTTGCATAAGCCTGCGGCTGCGCGAGGCGGCATGCAATGACCCCTCGGGTCAACTGTCTCGGAGTGCTTCGTAATCGAAAATGTAGTCTTCGAGCCCCCACTCGTCGACAATCCACGCATACGTGCGGCGCCATCGCTTGTCGTCGTACGCGCTGCGATAGGCGGTCTTCAGGTCGTGAAACACTTTGCCCGTTTCGAGGCGTTCCCATTTTGGTCGGGCCATGACGAAGTCCCGCATGGCGTTACCGATGCGCTGCGCGGCGGCGGCTTCGGCCATGGGAGCGCTGCGTGTGGGCTCTGCGGGAGGCGTGGTCGTGGGAGCGACGAACTCGCGGCTCGGCCTCGTGTCGTCGAGGACGGCGGCCTGGAAGCGCTCGCGCCGCGGGCGAGTCTTTCGAACGCGCTTCTTTTTCTTCTTCGCGAGCTTGCGACGACGACGCCGATCGGGCGTCGGCGCGGGCGGCGGGGCTCGGCGGCGCTTCTTCTTGCGCCGCCCGAGTTCTTTGACCTGGAGCGCGAGCTGTGGAACGTGCAGCTCGCCGGCAGCGTCCAGCGTCGCTCGGACGTCGCCGGCACGGATGCGGTCGACCAGCGTCGAGACGCTGATGCCGAACGCGCGCGCGGCCTGCCGAATGCTCGGAGCGCGGCTGGTCTGGACGTGTCGGACCTTGGAGCTGTGGACTGACTTTTTTGCGGGGCGGGCGAGTTTTTTGCCGAGCGCGCGTTTCTTGAGCGGACGACTCGAAAGCTTTCTTTTCGCCGGTTTTGACGAAACCGGCGCGCTCTGAACGACTCTGCGTTTTTTGCGTAGCGGCGACGAACTCGCGCGTTTCTTCTTGCTCGTGGTGACCGAGCGTTTTTTCGCGGAACGGGCAGCAACGCCCGGAAAGTGGTAGCGGCCGCGCTCGTCGATACTCGCGCGTATCTCGCCGCGCTGCGCACGTCGGCGGAGCGTCGCAGCGCTGACGCCGAGTCGTCGGGCAGCGTCAGCGGCGCCGAGAGCCGTGCTGGAGCGGACGACGCGGATGGATGGTGATGTAGGAGTTGGAGCGCTACGCGAGCGGCGTTTCTTTCCCCGCGTAGGTTTTTTGGCTCCAGCCATCCGACATCGAACCCCGTTAGTTGCCGTCGATCACTCGCAGCGTTGACCAGACGCGCGAGGCGATTTTGCACTGTAACGGGGCATGAGGTGATAGGCAACGCATGGCGCGAGGAAAGAACGGACGACGAGAGCGACCACATCAGCCCCTATCGGTCGAGGTCGACACTTACGACAGACGCCCCCTTGCCGTCTACTCCTAATCATGACGCTTTGCGCATGACCGAGACGGCTAGTGCTCGTGGTCACGACTCCGAGGACTAGACGGCTGAAGAAGCCTCGATAAAAAGAACTAGTCATGACTTTATCGTCATGGCATAGTCCCCGGCGTCATGACCAAACGGGCCATTGTCACCGTCGGCGATAAGCTGCGCAAAGCGCGGCTCGACAAGAATTTGAGCCAGTACGACGTGGCCCAGGCCGCCGGGGTACGCCCCGAGGTCGTCTGCCGCATCGAAACGGGCAAGAGCCGTGGGGCTCTCGCGAGCCTTTACAAGATTGCGCCCGTCGTGGGGCTCACGCTCGACGAGCTGGTCGGTGACCAAACGAAGCAGAAACAGAAGGGTACGAAAAAATGACGACAGATCAGACGAAGCCGGTAGAGTGGACCGAAGCGCCCGAGGGCTTTGAAGAGAGCGCGAGTGGCGACCTCGAAGGGTACTGGGACCCGGCGAGCCCTGGCCGCGGTAAGGACGGCCTCGGTGGCGGGCAGAAGTTCGGGCTCGGGCCCATCACCTTCACGCCTTTGCACGTGACGGTCAGCGATTCGGATATCGACGAAGAGAAGTCCTCGACGCTGATTCACTGCCGGCTCGAAGCGGCCGCAGTGCTTCGTCCAGCGGACAAGAATAACAAGGAACCGCGGGAGTTCCCGGCAGGCACCCTGTTCGGCATTTGGGCCAAACCCGGCATGAAGCCGCTCAAGACGCTCGCGGGCGTCAAGGTCTGGATGGCCAATGGCCAGAAGCAGGCCGACGGCACCGTGCTCTACTTCAAGAACATCAACAGGCCATCGCCCATGGTCGTGTTCACCATCAAATGGCCGAAGGGCGCCGAGGGCAAGAAGCTCCGAATCCTCGAAGACCACCGCGTCACGAGCCGCCCGGGTGGCGCTCCGAAGGCGGCGAGCGAGGACGAGTTCATTCCGTTCTGAGCCCGAGCGGCCGCCGCTCCACGACTCTGACGACTTACAGAAGGAATTATCATGCCTAGAGGAATCCCCAAGAAGAAGAAGCGCCGTTACGCGGCCGATGCCGAGGCCCCCGAGAGCGATGACGCTCCGACGAGCGCCGTGGCTCCCGTCGCAGCCGTGGCGCCGTCGCTCGGCGGTGCCATCGAGAGCGTGCGCCTGGCGCTCGAACCATTCGACGACGCGACCCGCAAGCGCATCGTGCGCGCCGCTCACATGACACTCAAGTGAGCGTCGAGATGAGCACGGTTTACGACTCGGGGCCCCGAATCACGGTCGAACTCGACCCGAGTGGCACGACGATGCGAGTCGCGTTGAATGCAGATTCGTCCGACCCGCTCGTTTTCCATCTCGATGAAGAACTAGCCGTGCGTCTGGTCGAGGCGATCAACGTCGGGCTCGGAGAGATACGGGTCCGAAGAACTCCGCCCGGCGGCCCCCCTCCCGACCCACATCACTGACGCTCGGCTTGGAGCGTCAGCGTGGGTCTGCCCTGCCCCCGTCCTCGTCTCCCCGAGGGCGGGGGCTCTTTCCTTTCAGGGAGCGCACTCCGGACACTCGGAAATGTATTTGCTCGGGATGCCATGCGGGCAGCGATTGGGGACGTTTTTGCTGCAGAACGTGAGCGTCCAGGCGACGGATGCACAGCTCGGGTTGTGGAGCGCGAGCGTCACCTTCATGCCCGGTTTCCACGCGGGCCCTCCGAGCAGACGCCCGCGGAGATGGGAGACGGGACAGCCGGGCTGCTTGACGAGTGGCACGACGGCGCCGACGGCGGTCTCGATGAACACCGATTCGACGATGAGGTCGGGCAGCTCGTGACAGAGGATTTCGTAGGGCGGCCCGAGCCCGGTTTGATCGGCGGTGAACTCGACGGTCGTTCGCGCGTCGGGGCTGAGGTCGACTCGCGCGTTGTGGAGCCGATCGAAGGCGGGACTCATCCGGCGAGCCACACGGTGAACATGCAACCGATGTGGCACTCGTCGACCGTCTTGCAAATGTGCCCGTTCATGTCCGCCGAAACGCTCTGCTGCATGATGTTGCCGACGCGCACGCTGCGCACGACGGCGGGCCCTGCGCTCAAGACCCAGGAGCCTGCCGGTAGCGGCTGCATCATCTGAAACGTCACCGGCGTTTCTCCACGGCGCTCGACGTAGGCCCGCTGCATCATCATGGGCTGGCCGTTGGGCGGCAGCACGTAGACGTAGGTGGGCTCGGGCCTATCGACGAGCAGCGGCGCGAGGGAGCTAGCGATGAGCTTCAGGTCCGTCGCGATGGAGACGAGGCGCGCGGCGGCGCCTTCGACGTGCGCGAGCCGGTCGGGCAGCGAACGAATCTGGTCGAGGACGGCGGAGAAGCTAGAGGCGAGACTCATGCAGGTTCTTTCAGTAAGCGGTGTCGCCCCAGACCGTGAGGCTCGCAGGCGGTAGTAATGGCCACTCTGCGGCGTTGGACACGGTCAGGCGGAGCACGGCGCCGGGGGTGATGGTGGGGAACGTCATTCGGCAGCGGACGGCCTGGAGCGACGTCGCCTCCAGCCGTTCGACGAACGAGAAGACCTCGAGGTCGATGGGACCGAGCTGGTGCAGGAGCTCGTGTCCGCTCAACCACTGCCGAAGAAGGAACCCGGGCGGCGCGTTCACGACGAGCAGCCCTTGCGGGCGAAACAGAAACTGAAACGTCGGGCTCTCCCAGACGAGCGGGTTCTCGGCCTGCGGCGCGAGGGGGCCCCATTCGGTGCCGCGTCTGACTAGGTCTCTGAGGCCTCTGGGAACGTACGAACGGGGGCCGGGGGCCTCAAACCCGTTTTCGTCGAGGGTGAAGCGGCCGCCCGTCATCGACGTGGTCTCGCGTTGTCCATGGCGCGTTCGGGCTCGATGGAAATATCGCAGCGTTCGGCGAAGCGTAGGGCATCGACCATGCCGTCGACGGCCTCGAACGCCGGACAGTACGGCGTCGAATGCCAGATGGTCGGATTCTGCCCGGCCTCGATCGTGAACGCGAAGCAGCCCGAGCAGGCGTGACAGGGCACGGTCTGATGGGGCTTGGGGGACTTTGGCGGCGGGCTCAAGCGGCGGCCTGCGTGGGTTTGGGCCGGAGCGGGATGGGCTCGCCGTCGTCGTCGCCGTCGTCGTCGGGGCCGTCGGGGTCATCGCCCAGGGGCTCGTCGCGTTGGGCGATGGCGTGCACGAGGGCATCGACGGCGACGGCCGAAGTGATGGCGCGCGGGCGGCCCATCGCGTCCATCAAGATGAGGAGATTCGGCATGCCGGGATGGGCCCAGAGCCCCTCGACGATGCGTTCGAAAAAGACGCTCGCCCGCTCGGCGCTTTTGCCCACCCACTTGAAGAACCAGACGGTCGCCACCATTTGCAGGGCGATGCCGGCGATGAGACCTCCCGAGAAGAGATAGAAGGCGAGGAGCATCAGTGGACTTTTTCTTTTTCGGTCTTGGATTCGGCGAGCTGTTTGGCGTAGGCGTCGAACTTCTCGGCGCAGTTTTTGAGGTAGACCTCGCGATGCAAGGCTGGCATGCAGTCGACCTCGTTGGCCGCGCCGTACACGGCGACGAAGGCGGACAGACAGGTAAAGACGGTCCAGCCCTCGAAGCAGTTGATGTCCGTGAGCGGCTCCATCACTCGGTGCATGATGCGGCAGAGTTCTTCTCCTCGGCCGTCGGTAGGCCTGAACAGCACATAGCCTTCGCGCTTGGCGCGCTCGACTAGCTCGCGCGTCGGCATCGTCTTGCGCTGGACGCGGCGTTTGAACGTCATGGTTCCGGGCAATCGTAGGGGTTGAAGCGCACACACTGCCCGCCCGTCATGCACGCGACACAGACGGCGTTATGGTGCGTCTGCGTCGTGCAACCGACGCCTCCGACCACGGCAAAAGTGGGCAGCTGGCACGGCGCGGCGGGCGGCGCATCGGCCCGGTCGGCCATAGCCTCACCCGTCTCTCGGGTCCGCTCGGCCTGTGGCGCTATGAGGTGTACGAACAACAGGCCTACGGCGCAGAACGTGAACGTCAGCAGGAGAAAGCAAAAAAAGAACCGGGGCCAGTTCCAGCCGCTCTCGTGTTCGGGAATCATCATGACTCCACCGGGTAGCGTACACCGTCCGCGCCGTAACGATAGCCGAGTGTCGGCGGCGACGGCCGACACCACTCACGGCATTTTTTGCAGCGCACACATGCGGGCAAAAGCTGGCCCTGGGCGTCGAGGTGTGCAGTCAGACACGACTCGCTCGCCGGGTCGGGCTCGTGCTCGCAGCTGCTCATACGTCGCACCAGCCGGGCGGAGGCTCGTCGGGCAAGTCGCTCTCGTCGTCGACGAGTTCCGACAGCGTCCAGCCTCGCCGGCTCACGCGCACGCCGTCGCCCTGGTCGACGAGCGCGCCGGGCTCGATGACTTCTTCGATTTCCTGGTCGACGCGGTCTTCGGTGCGCAGCAGCTCCCGGTGTTCGTGCCGTTTGCGACTGCCGGGCTCGACGCCCTGGTCGGCGATGGCGCGGGCCTCGGCGTTCTGGGCGCGCGTGCGCTTGACCTTGTTGTCGGCCTTGCGCTTGTCCATCTCCCGCATGCTCATGCCTCTCATGACGGGATTTTCTCGTTTTCCGGATGGGAGGGAGCGGGGTCGGATAGAGTGACGACCACGGTGTGGCCGCCGTCCTCGTCGTCGATACAGGCGAGTTGAATGTCGACCTGCAGCGTGGAGAGATTTTCCACGCGGACTCTGGGACGACGGGCGCGAGGTGTAGATTCGGTCACAGTCTGTATTTCGTTTGCATGCGATAGATCCTCGACCGGCTACAGCCGAGGTCGTTCGCGGCCTGGGTGATGTTGCCGTCGCAGCGTTCGAGCGCGGTTTCTAGCATCAGCCGCTCGATGAAGTCGAACGCGTAAGGCGTCGTGAGAAACGTCTTCCGCAGGGCCGCATCGAGTGGCGTCGCGGCGTTCGAATTGGACGGGGGCGACGGCATCGTATCCCGGCGCTCCGGAGTCGCTGGGGGCTGTGGTCGCTGTGGTGGTGGAGCCGTCGCCCCCGGTCCGGCCCTATTGGGTGACTGTTGGGTAAGCCGGTCTGGTTTTTGGAAACGCTCGGTCATCGACTGACGATTCTTTCGTTCCCCTCGAGAGCGTTGGCGTCGCGGCTCCACTCGTCGGGGCGGAGCTGTGGCGTCTTCTTCTCCGCGACGCGGGCCTCGGCGGACTTCTTCGCCTGGACCCAGGCGGCCTCGGCGACCTCCCGGCTCTGGCAGTGCGGGTGGTGGATGTCGTGCTCGCGCTCGTAGTGCCGGTCTCCCCATGCGCCTTCGGTCTCGGGGTCCCAGAAGTTTCGACACGCACACTCACCGGCTCGGAGACTCGGCTTGTTCGCGAGCTGCCAGAATTTGAAGGCCCGGTGTGGGGGCGGCAGCTCCGTGATGTTGCCGCGCGGGTCGACGAGCGCCACGGCCCGGAGCGACGGCGAGAGCACGACGCAGCCCGTCCGATAACTCTTGGACAGGAATGAGGCCATCTCGCGCTTGAGCACGCGCGAGAGCAGCCAGCCCGTCATGTGAGCGGTGTTCAGGCGGTGGAGCGGGAAGCCGTCGAAGTTATAGCCCATGGGGTCTCGTGAGAATCCTTGCTCGCCCCCGAGTGTTTCATGCGGGGCCCATTCGTTACCCTGTGCACGGCGTCTCGCCGGCCACCATGCTCGGGAGCGAGCCCGGGAAAGTCAGTGCGTCGTCCTGCGGGTCTGGGTTTTCACGTGGTCGTCCCAGAACGTGGAGACGATGTTCAGAAACCGCTGCTTGGTCAGAACGTTGACCATCAGCTCGGCGGCGAAGTTGGCGAGCATGCCGGCGGCCATCGCGTCGGATATCGCGTGGTCCTGGCGCCATGCGTTCAGGTCCTTCGCTGCGGCCAGTTGTTCCGGCGTGGGGCGGGTCACGCAGCCCTCTCGGTGAACGGAGCGAGATAGCCGAGGAACGCGCCCGCCGTGAACGCTCCCTGCACCTCGAGCTCGATGGCGCCGCTGGCGGGCACGGCGCAGAAGTCGAGCCAGAAGAAATGCCCGAGCGGCGTGAAATCGGCGATGCGTTCGAGGCCGCCCGCGTCAAAGCGCTCGCACAGGCTCTCGAACTCGGCCCGGCTCACTTCGCTCTCGAACAGGTGCCCCGGCAGTCGCGCCATGATTTGGTGGTCGCCGCCGATGACGACCGAGCGGAGGAAGGTCTTTTCGGTCGTGCCCCAGAGCAGCAGCGTCTGAGGGCGGAACGACTCGGCGGGGCGCACGACCAGCGTTCGGCGTCCGGTCTGCCCGTCTTCCGGCAGTCGCAGCACGCCGAACGTCGTGGTCGGTCGCTGCGTTTTCACGCGCCCGCTCCGGCCGCGCGCGGCAAGGACTCGGAGTCGTTCTCGTCGAGCTCGCTCTGCAGGAGCACTGCGTAAGGCACCTCGTCGATGTGGATGATGGGCTGCCCCGTCTTGCGTTTGGTGATTTCGGACTCGCCGATTTCGCTATCGCTCGCGGAACGCACCTTCTCGCCCGTGCGCAGGTCGACCAGAAACCGCGGGGTCTCGCGAGCCGTTTTGATGGCCCAGTCCTTGGCGAACGTGCACATCGGATGGTGCTGACCTTCCTCTCGCTCCTGTCCCTTTGGCATGGCCCAGTCCTGGCAGCCGTTGCGGCAGTTTTCGGGAGAATCGAGCGGCTTCGGCTCGACGACGGCGGCGCGCGGGTCGACGCGTGCGGCGATGGGGTGGGTCGCTGCCGTGACGAGCGGCCGTGCTTTGAGCGACTCGAAGGCCTCTTTGGGCAGGATGCGAATATCGGCCTCGGGCACCTGATCGCTCGGGGCGCGCTCCTCGGGCGGCGCGAGACGGTTCCACTGGCACGTCGGGTAGTGGGTGCCGGGGTGCGGGTTGCCCCAGCTCTTGCAGGGGCAGTGCTCGGGCTTGGGGGCGACCTGCTGGCTCTCGGCGAAGGTCGGTCGGTGCGTGGCGGGGTTGCGAACCACCTTCAGGATGACCGAGTTCGGAGCGCGCAGCTGGCACTCACCGTGCTTCGCCAGCATCTTGGCGCAGAAGACCTCGCGCCCGGTCACGACGCGATGGCCGTCGATGCTGCTCTGCAGAGCGAGATCCGTGTCGTTCATGCCCGTGCGCGTCACGGTGACCATGATGGTGTGCTCGCGCTGCGCCGCGCCCGAGCCGATGGCGATGCGCTGCGTGATGGTCTTGCGCTGGCTGCGTGCCGAGCGCACGACCGTCGAGAGCGCGGTTTCGAGGGCGCGGTCGATTTCGCTCACGAGATAACCCTCGGCGTCGACGAGGTGGTTCACGTTGCTGCGCCACTCGGTGAGTTCTGCGCGGGACAATCGAACAATCTTCATGGGAGGCTATCTCTTTTTCTCGGATGGGTTAGGCGCCGGCACCCCCGTCGTGCCTCGTCCGTCTCGGTATGCTTCGAGACGCCCGTTTTTGCCGTGTCTCGGGGTGCCTATTAATTCGGTTGGATGGCCGCGGCGGCCCGGTTTTCCTCGCTGAACTTCACGGCGTCGTTGCTGGTGACGATGGCGTGGTAGCGAGGACAGAGAGGGAGGTTGTGGAGGACGAGCGGAGCGCCGTCTTTTTCGTCGAGCGTGTAGAGGCCGCCGCATCGGCAGCGGGTCCAGCCATCGACGGGGATACCGTCGGGGCCTCGGGCACGGTCGGCGAAATGATGAGACATGGGGGGGGTGTCAGCTCGGCGGCGCGACGTCGTTGTCCTTGAACAGCTGCCGCAGCTCGCCGAGCACGGCGGCGACGTCCTGGGGAGCAATGGGGCGCAGGGCCATGAACTGCAGGTCGCTGAGCTTTTGCGCGGCTTGGATGATGACGGCGAGCGCGTTGCCGACGGCGGTGTGGTCCTCGGTCTTGTGCGCGACGTCGTCGAAGGCACGAGCGACGGGCTCGGGGAGCATGGCCTTGAGCCCGGCGAACGCCGTGCCGTCGAGCGAACGAATGGCGGCGCAGAGCCGCGCCATGGCGTCGGTGATGCGGGTTTCGAGGGGCACGAGTCGATTTCCGTCGGCCGAAGCCGGGCTAGAGACAGGCGGGGCAGGAGCTCCCGAGATGGCGCTCTCGATTTTCTCGGCACGTGCGGTATCGCCGAGCCAGCGAGCTCCGACGCTGGCTGCGATGGGACCGATGATGGTGAGCATGCCGGCGATGCGTTCGCTGGTCTCTTTGCTGCTCGCGAGTTCCATCTCGTGTTTTTGCTGCATCCGGAGCACGTGCCGGTCGTGCTTGCGGTCCTCGGCGTGCGTTGCCGAGAGCTTGTCGCGCGCGTCGTCGAGCCGGGTCTCTAGCTCGGAGATTTTCGCGTACGCGCGTTTCAGCTCCTCGCGCAGCAGATCGCACGTGTCCTTGAGCCCGTCCGTCGTGATGACGGACATTTCGAGCACGCGGTCACCGGCGCGTTCGCCCTGGGTGACGATGGCGCTCATGCCGCTCGCCAGCACGCTGCCCGGGTCGGTGCCGTCGGGCATGTCGCTCTGCTCGACCAGGTCGTCGGGGTGATGGCGCCAGCAGCCGGCGGTGTCCTGCACGGCGCGAATGCGGCGCTGGGTACGCCACAGCTTGATGGTCGACGGGTGCCGGCCCGCGATTTTCGAGGCCTCGGCCGTGCCCGGCCACTGGGAGACGTCGACCAGCTCGCCGTCGACCTCGACCGGCGGGGCCGCTTCGAGAGCGGCGTTCATGGGCGGCCGCTCCTGCCGCCCTCGGGGCGCCGTGGAGGGGCGCCCGAGCCCTGACGCAGCAGAGAGGCGAGGGGCTCGGGGGGCGCGCGGAGCACGCGCGGAGGGGCCTTCGTCGTCGTCGTCGGGCTCTGCCTCGTCGTCTTCTTCTGGGCCGTCGTCGCCCTCGTCCTCGTCGTCCTCGTCGTCGTCGTCGTCTTCCGCCTCGTCAGCCTCTCCGGGGTCCTCCTCGTCAGGCGGGTCGACGTCACGGGGCGGTTTCGGAGGTTTTCGCGGGGCCAAATTTCGTGTTTTCCGAGCATCGGTGGGGCAACTCGTCATGCGGCCAAATGCACCGGGTGGATAAGCCGGCTGACACCCTTGGCGACACCTACCCAAAAAGAATAGTGATTTCAGATACTTGCGAAGTCAATTTTTCGCTGCCAGGAGTTCGGGGTCACGCCGGCCATGAGCCGGCCAATCGCACATTTCAGGAGACCCCCTCATGGCCACCGTTCAGATTTCCGAGACCCAGCTCGCTCGCCTCGGCGAGCAGGTCAATCAGCAGAAGGCGCTCGCCGTGCGGCTGCGCGAGCAGCTCAAGAGCAAGGCGACGCAGGATAACGCCGTGGTGCTCGGCACTGCCGTGCTCGCGGCAGGCGGCTTTGGCTTTCTCCGCGGCAAGCAAGAGTCCCCGAATGGCGCGTGGAACGTCCCCGGCACGACCATCGACGTCGAAGCTGCGGCCGTGGTCGCGCTCGCGGCGCTGAGCCTCGGCGGCGGCATGCTGAGCAAGAGCCTGAAGAAGCTCGAAGGCCCTGCTACGCACGCGACCGCCGGCATCGCCGGTCACTACGTCGGACAGCTCGCGCGCAAGTTCGCCAAGACCGGCTCGCTCAGCCTGGTCGCTGGCTCGGGCTACGGAATGCTGCCGAGCCCCGGCGACGGTAGCCGCAGCCTCTCCTACCACCAGACGCAGCTCGGCTCTCCCTTCGCCGACCCCATCGCCTCGGCGCTCGCCGAGAGCGGCGTCTGAGACCCATCGGGGCGTAACGGAGAAAGCACGGCGTGACAGCCATGAGCCGCTCGCGATCACAGGTCGGGTTTCACCCGGCGCTCGCGAGCGGCTTCTACGGCGGGCTCGGTAGCGCCATCTCCACGCTCCTCATCGCAGCTTTGGCCAGGCCTAAAGCGCCTGCGCCCGAGACCCCCAACCCCATCCAAGGAATCCCCTCCATGTCCTATGACATTCTCGGCGGCTCGATCGGTTACGACCCGAGCCTCATCGGCGACGACCCCGACGCGCTGCTCGAAGCGCTCAGCGTGAGCGGTGGCGCCGACTTGCTCGTCGCCGGCGACGGCTCGAGCGAAATCATCGGCGCGCTCGTCGGCGCGGCCAAGGCCGGTAACCCCGCCGCCGCCAAGGTGATCGCGAAGATTGCCCAGCGCAACTCGGGCGCCGTGGTCCAGCGCGAGCTCGACCGTCGTCGCCGCTACCCGCTCGGCGTGGTCCCGACGACCATCACGGCCGGCACGCAGTCGCAAATCCCGGCCTCGCCGCAGAACCTGTTCCGCCCCGAGCGGCTGGTAATTCCGAGCGACATCGCGTTCGACTCGGGCGTGGTCGACATCAAGGTCGGCAACGTCAGCCAGTTCGTGCAGTCGGCGGAAGTCCCCGGCGCACTGTTCTCGGAAGTCGCCATCAACACCGGTGTCAACTTCGACACGGCCGAGATCGGCAACCAGATTTCCGCGACGATTCGAAACAAGAGCGCCTCGTCCATCGAGTTCAGCGCCGGTTTCGTCGGCACCATCGCGAAGTAATTCGCGACGCGCGGAGCACCGGCGACCTGTGCCGGGAAGCACTCAGGTGAGTCAGAACGGGTAGCTCGTAGTCCCGTCCACACCCCTCACCACGCGCAAACGTTCTAGCGAAGCGACGCGAGACTCACAGGTCTCCGAGTCGTCCCGGGCGTGGCGCTCGGCTCGTATGGAGCCGAGAGAACCAGAAAGGCCATCATGGCGCCCGAGGCAGTCGTCGCAGTCGGTTTCATCGGAAACGGCCACGCATGAAGATTTTGCTCAATCTCAGCCCGAAAAGCGCCCCGAACGGCAAACGGTGGCTCAAGCCCTCGAAGCTGCTCGCGCTCGTGATTCGCGAAGCGCTCGAAGCGGTCATCATGACCAACCGTCTTTACCTTCGGACCCATTCGGTGCGCCCCATCTACGAGAGCGGCATTCGATACGAAGAGGAACCGGCGGGTCAGCCCTACGAGGATTTCGCCGCCATTCCCGTCGTGCTCGCCCGAGGCTGGGGGGACTGCGACGACCTCGTCAGCTGGCGCATCGCAGAACTTCGCAACTCCGGCGAGAACGCGAAGGTCCGGCTCAAATGGGAGTTCGACCCGCTGCGCGGCGCTCGCATGTACCACGTGCTCGTGCGGCGTGCGAACGGCCAGGTCGAGGACCCGAGCAAACGGCTCGGCATGGGCAACCACCAGGCGGCGCGCGGCAAGAACGTGACGACGCCCTAATTCAACCCTCGAACGCCTCGGAAGGCTTCGGAGGCGTCAGTTTTTCTCGGAGACCTCGATTCATGGCCAAACTCAAAGGACCCCTCGCTCTGCTCGCTCTCGGCGCTCTCGGCTTCGGCGCGCTGTCGCTCGCCAAACCCAAGGGCGACGTCGTCACGGGCAAGAGCGGCAAGAGCTGGCGTGTCGTCATGCTCGGCAACGCGAGCGGCGTGAAGACCTACGAAGTGTTCGCTCCAGCGTCGTCGTTCGGTCCGCACGGCGAGCTATCCGTGCTGCGCTACACGCAGACCGGCAGCGAAGTCGCTTCCCGCAAAATCGTCGGCGTCGGCGCCGGCGTCCCCGTCTCCATCGTCCAGACCGCGGCGAGCGATTTCTCGCTGCCGTTCGACCCGTCGAAGATGCCGGGCTGAGGGCTCGGCTGAACACCTCTTTTCCCCGCGCGAGACCTCCCTGCCATGGCCAAATTGAACCCTTTGATCCCGCTCGCCGCGCTCGGCGTCGGCGCGTTCGCATTGCTCTCCGCCAAGAAGGCCTCGGCGCTGCCCCCGGGCACGCCGTCGTCCAGCGTTCCCCCGGCCGCGACCGTGCCGTCCTTGCCGGCGACGACGCCCCCGCCCCCGAACGCTCCGAGCCAGACCGTGAGCGTGAACGGGCATACCTGGAAGCTCGTCAAGCGCACCGACGGCGACATCGACGTGTTTGCCCCGGCGGGCAGCTGGGGTCCGCACGCCGAGCTGCTCGTCTGCCGCTTCAAGCAGGGCGCAGCTGCCTCTGACCGCACGCTGGCCGGCGCCGGCAAGGACGTGCCGAAAGCCGTGCTCGATGCGGCTCTGAAGGACCTCGGGATCAAGGTTCCGGGCGCGCTCTCGCCGTCGAGCCCCGCGTCTCCCGCGGCCAGCGCCGCGATGCCGGCGAGCCTGCAGGCGGAGATGGTGAGCGTGATGCAGGCGCTCGGCGTCGATGCGAACGGCGTCGTGCGGGGGCCTGTGACGGCGGAGGAGGTGCGCGCGGCGACCGAGCTATCGAGCCGGCTCGAACAGATGGGTTTCAAGGACGCAGCCGCGGTCATGCGCGGTTACGCCCAGCAGGCGGCGAAGATGCTGCCCGCGCCTTCCACGCCGGCTCCCGCCATCCCCGGCGTGCCCCCGGCGCTCATGGCCGCCGTGCAGAAGGCGCTGGAGCTCGAGCGCGACCCGGCGAAGCTCCAGGCCATCCGGGACGCGCTCCTCCGAGGCGCTCCCCCATCGGCCGAGCGCGACATGCTCGTCGGCGCCATCGACGCGCTGATTCTCCAGATTCGCGCGAACCAGGCCATCAGCACGGCGGCGACCGAGATCGATCAGGTGCTCGCGCCCGCCGTCGTGCCGGCTCCCGTGCTGCCGGCAGGGCCCGCAGCGGCAGCGACCGGACAGCGCATCCTGAAGCTCGTCAAGCCCTACATGACGGGCAGTGACGTGAAGGCCTGGCAGCAGGTCCTCCGCGACAGCGGCTACCTCGGCGTCGTTGCCGATGGCGTGTTTGGGCCGGCCACCGACGCTGCGACCATCGACTGGCAGAAGAAGCGGGGTCTCACGGGCGACGGCGACGTGGGCCCGGCGACGCGGGCCAAGATTGGCACGCCCCCGACGGCGCCGCTCGCCGTACCCGCGACGGCTTCGCCCCAGCCCGATCCGAAGCCGAAGACGGCGCTTCAGGTTGCCGCCGAGGCGACGGCGACTCACTTGCTCGCGCTCCAGAAGAAACACGGTGTCGCGGGCAGCAAGGGCAAGCAGGACCTCTCGCTGGTCAAGCGCTTCCAGAGCGCCGCCGGCGGCGTCGCCGATGGCCTACCCGGCGTGAACACGATTCTCGCGCTGGCCAAGGCCGGCATCGGTGTGTTGCCCGCGGTCATGTACTGGCCGAAGGCGGGCACGAAGGCGAAGGACCTGCCGGCGTTCCGCAAGGAGCTGCAGCGCTTCGCAGGGCTCGCGCGCAACGCCGGACTGACGACGCTCGCCGCCCAGCTCGAGGCGAGCGCGGCGCGTGAGACCGGCGCCGGAGGCCTGAAGTAACCGGGACCCACCCGGGGACTACGAGACACCTTCATGGCTCAATTCTGGGACTACATCGTCGACAGTCGAATCTTCGAGGGCTTGACCCCGGAGAGACTGGCCGAGGTGCGCGCCCAGAATCCCGGAGGTCGCGCCGTGACCAGCGTGGCGCACATCGCGCGCGTGCCCGGTGACGATGCGACCGACCACATCATGCGCCACAAGTACGGCGTCGACCCGGACACGTACCGGGGCACGTTAGTTCCTCGTGGTGCTCCGGCACAGTCGCGGACTCGTCAGGCGAAACGACCGGCAAAGAATCGACCGGCGAAGGCTTGGAAACCGAGCTTTGGCCGTGATTCAGGGCCGTCATTCGCTCAGCTCAATCGCAAAATCGTTCATTCGCGGCTCGTGAAGCTCGCGCTCAAAGAGTCGCCGTCCCTAGCGACGGGCCTGCAGCGACTGGTCAATCAGCATCTTCGCGGCGCCCGCGCGCAGAGCCGGCATTCCTTCATCGGTCTACCTCTCATCATCCGTTCGACGGCGCGCTCGGTCCGCGTGGCGTTTGCGAGCGAACAGTAAAAGGCGAACATCCATGAGCATCGACTTGATTGGAGCGGCGGCAGAAACGGGCGCACGGAGCGTGTGGCTCAAGGCCGTGATGGTGCGGGAGGGAAACGACATCGTGACGCGCTGCTGCGTGGTCACGGCGGGCGAGTTCTTTCCGATCGAAGTGCGCGTGAACGTGCCTCAGCTCATCGCCACGGCGAAGAAACTCGGCATCGACGTCGCCATGCGGGACACCGTCGGCGGCTTCGGCAGCTGGCTCAAAAAGGCCGTCAAGAAGGTCACCAAGAGCAAGATCGTCAAGGCGGTCGGCAGCGTGGTGAAGAAGGCCATCAACAGCCCCATCGTTCAGATGGCGCTGCCACCCGTCGCCATCGCCAAGGGCGCCATCAAAGCCGCGAGCGGCGTGGTCTCGTTCGTCAAGAAACCGAGTTTCTCGGCGCTCGGCAACATCGGGCTCGGGGCACTGTCGTTCGTCTCGCCGCAGGCCTCCGCCGCGCTCGGCGTCGGACTCCAGACGGTCAAGGCAGCGAAGGCGGGGCCTGCCATCGCCTCGGTTGCCAAGACGCTGCAGAACCAGGTGAACCTCGGCAAGGTCGCGGCGAACGTCATCAACACGCGCAAGGCTGCCGCGCCCGCCATCGCCAAGCCGCTCGTGCAACGCGCCGTCAAGGCACGAGCGACGGTGCAGAAGCTCGCGCCCACGCTCGCCAAAAAGAGCGTCCAGAGCGCGAAGGTCCGCACCTCCATCGCGAACATCGCCGCCAAGGCCAAGGCTGGCAACAAGGATGCGAAGCTCGCCGCGACCGTCATTTCGAAGGCCGCCAAGGCCATGAACACGGTCTCTCAGCTCGAGCAAAAGAGTGTCGGCGGCATCGCGGGGCTGCTCGTGATGCCAAACGGGCGCATCGTACGGTCGCCCAAAGGTCGGTTCATGCTTCGAGGTCCAGCCGCGGCGAAGACGGCCCCGACGCTCTACCGCGGCCCGAACACGCCGACCCTGCGCGGTAACTTCACTGCCGTGAGCGGCGGCTGGGCGGCGGTCGGCCACACCTCGGGCTGGGGCGGCGCGGACGACCCGGGCAACGGCATCGATGGTCCGTTCGGCGCCGTGCACTACGGCACGGGCCCCGTGATGCTGGACGACTACTCGCGCGTTGCGGGGTTGCTGACGCCATGAGCGGGCGCAAGCAGAGTTTTTCGGCGCTGCGCGCGATGGCACCGCCGAGCGACCCGAAGCTCGCCGAGAGCGTGGACGCGCGTCTCGGCGCCGCAGCCCGGCTCGAGCTCGCCCGCGCCATCCATCACCTCAAAAGGGTGCGCAAGCGCCGAGGCGATCACGTGGTCAAGCGCACCAAGGTCGGCGGCTCGTTCGCTGCCGACGAATGGACACGCCAGACCCAGGGTCTCATCACGGCGCTGTCGCCGGGCAAAGCCCTCGGCCCCCGTCTCGGCGCCGCCGTCCAGCGCCTCATGCGCATGGAGGCGCAGGGGCTCGTCACCGCGCGCGAGGCCGAGCACGCGTTCGATGAAGTCACCCGGTTTCTCACCTCTCACACCAAGGTAGGTTCCATGTCCACCACCAACACCGATTTGCCCGCCGAGCTGAGCGCCTATTCCGACGGCGTCACCGACGACGATGCCTTCCATCCCGAAATCATCGGCTGCCCGCTGCCGGGGCTCGACATCGCCGAGGTCGCGGGCGTGCCCGGTTACCTGTTCTCGAAGAAGAACCTCAGCAACCCCGTCATCCGTCGGCGGCTGGCCAACCACATCAAAGCCATGACGCCGAAGGTGCGGCGACGCGTGCTCGAGCGCCTGCGCTCGGCCGTGTCGGTCGCTTCCCGCGTGTCGGGCGAGGTGCGTAACGCCTACCCGAGCATCGCCGGGTGCTCGAGCGACGTCGGTTGGACCGCGCAGAGCGTCAGCGTCGGTCGCTGCCCGTTCTCGCGCGTCGCTGGGCCCCTCACTCCCTGACCCCGAGCGGCGTCGCCCAGAGGCCCCCCATGAAGCTTTTCGCCCTCATCGCAGCCGCAGCAGCCGGATTCGTCGTCTTCGACAAGCTGCGCGGCCCCGCGGCGTCGTCGGCCCAGACGGGCGCTCCGGTGCCGCTCCGGGCCGGCGTGCCGTATCTGTTCATCGTCCGCCTGGGCGTCAGCGACTACCAGGCGAGCGAGGTCCTCGCGACCAAACCCGCGGTCGAAAACGTCGAATACTCCGACGCGCTCAATCCGCCGTTCTGGGCCCCGACGGACACGACCCCCGCGAGGCTCGTCTCGTTCAAGGCGACGCCGCAGGGCAACGGGGCCATCAGTCTCGGCGATCCGTTCTACGGCATCGGGCGACTCGAACGGCTCGTGCGCCTCGACGGTCAACCCATCGACGCTCCCGTGGCAGTGGCGGGCTGGACCTGAGCGATGGCTGTCGAGCGCCGTGACCCCGTTCCGCCTGGCCGCTATTCGCTGTTCGTCAGCGTAGCGGAGGGGCAGGACTTCGGCGATTGGGTCCGCGAGCACGGCGTGCACGTGCTCGCGAGCATTCCAAAGAAGGCGCTCGCGAGCAATACGCCCGTGTTCGCCACGACGTGGGACGGCGACATCATCGAGAACCTCGTCGGCAGCGCGGTGCTGTTCGACCTGACGGCAGCGACGCCCTGGGTCGGGCTCGGGTTGCCGACCATCGAGACGGGGCTCTCGGTCGAAGCCTTCCGGGCTCGCGAGACCGAAAACCCCGAGTTCATCCCTGGGCCCGAGCCCATGGACGAGCTGAAAGGCATCGTGATGCTCGGCGTCGCTGCCTACCTCGGCGGCATCCTGTTGCAGCGAGCAATGCGATGACCGTTCGCAAAGCGGTCAAAACCGCGGTCGTCGCTTACGTGTTGTTCTGGGCGTCGGCCGCATTCGTTGGTCACGCCAGCAAAATCCAGGTCTGAGAAGGAGACCCATACACATGTTCGTCATTCCCGCTATTTGCTTCGTCGGAGGCCTCATGGCGATGGGGCGTACCAAGCCCCAGACCACGCACCGCAAGCTCATCTGCCTCGGCCCGCGCTCGGGCATCGTCTACCAGGTCGAGGAGTTCCCCGAAATCGGCACGCTGGTCGTGCGCGCTCCGGCAAGCCGCGCCATCGCGCAATTCATCCGCGCCAGCGTCCGAGAGCCCGGCAAACCCGGGCTCATCTGGCAGAACGGCCAGGGCGACAAGGAACTGCTCGAGCTGATGCGCGGCGACTTCGCCATCGCACCGAAGCTCGCTGCGGTGGCCGCCGACGCCGAGGCGCCGAAGCCGGCCGCGGCCGCGCCGTCCGTCGCTCCGAAGTCGCCCGCGCCCGCGGCGTCGAGGCCGAAGGCCGTGCCGTCGAGCAAGGCCTACACCCCGAGCGGGATCTGAAGCCATGTCGCGCCGTCCTCTTTTCCCGCCCGTGTTCGCGCCGCTCGTCAGCCACCCGCTGGTAGACGATTTCTCGGTTCGCGCCCAGCGCCAGCGCGCCTCGGTGCAGCCGCCGGGGGTAGCGAGCATGTACCCGCTGCCGCTGCGCAATCATCCGATGTGGAGCGGCAACAACGAACTCGGCTTCGAGACGCCGTTCGCTGCCGACGCGAACAACCGTCAGATGGTGCTCAAGCTCGGCGAGTGGGGAGAGCCCGCGGTTTGGACCGCGATGCTCGGCATGGCCTACAACCCCGCGGGGCTCAGCGTCACGTCGTTCTTCGACGTCGTCGCCGAGGTGCAGGCGGGCGTGGGCGGCGCGATGCAAGAGTTCGAGGTCGACTGGTGCGAGGGCACGCAGTTTAGCTGCCCGATGAACGCGCTCAACGTGACGGCCAAATATTACCTGGTGAGCGGCGTGACGCCGACGCTGGAGGTACCGAGCGACCTCAAGCTGCGCGTGACCCTCGGCCGCAAGCCGTTCACCAACGCGAGCCCACCGACGCGGAGTCTTTTGACCGAGAGCGTCCCCGCCGGGCAGTTCACGACCGAGCCGCTCATCATCCCGAAGTTTGCCCGGCGCCTCACGCCCATCTCTGCCTTCGGGCTCTCCGAGCCCTACGCAGCGACGACGAGCTACCTCTGGCAGAACAACCCATCGATCCCGAGCACCATCGGCGGCTTCACCGGGGCAGAGTTTCTCACCGGCTTCGGTGCCAACGGCATTCCGATTCCGAGCGAGGCACGCGCCATCATCGTCGCCAACAATGGCGCCATCGCCAACCGCGTAAAGCTCGTCTTTCACCTCGCGCTCTGAAAGGCAACTGACCATGCGTCTTTCCGACAACGGCCGCACGCTCATCAAGGGGTTCGAGGGGCTCTCGCTCAAGGCCTACCCGGACACGTCGAAGGGCTATTCCATCGGCTACGGCCACTTTGGCGCAAAGCCGGGCGATGTGATCACGCGACAAGAGGCCGACCGCCTCTTTGACCAGGACGTGGCGAAGTACGAGCTGGCGGTCTCGATGGCGACCCCGAACGCCGCGCAGCACGAGTTCGATGCGATGACCTCGCTCGCTTACAACATCGGCACGGCAGGGTTTCGGAACTCGACCGTCGCCGCCCGTCACAACATGGGCGACCGCCAGGGCGCCGCCGACGCTTTCCGGATGTGGAAGAAAGCCGACGGCAAGGACCACCCGGGGCTCATCGCCCGGCGTGAGAAAGAGCGCGGCGTTTACCTGAACGGCTACGCCGGTGCTCCTCCGGCGCCGTCGTTTCCGAGCCCCGCGCCCCAGCAGAGCACGCCGGGCTGGCCCGAGGTCGCGAGCAGCGCTCCGGTGCCGGGGCAAGAGAGCGGCTGGAGCCAAGCGACGAGCAGCGCGCCGGTCCCCGGAGTTTCTCCCGAGGCCATGCGGGCGGCCGTGCCCGCGAGCATCGCCTCTCTCCTCGCCATCGCGCTCGGTTGGTTCGTCTACCAGCTCGCGCGCTGACCTCCTCTGAAGACCCCTCACGGCGCGGCCCGCCGTCAACCCCCACGAAGAGAACCCCTCCCATGAGCAAGACCAAGGCAAAGAAGGCGGCCGACAAGGCCGCGAAGGCAGTTGCTGCAGCGATGAAGGCTGCGAACACGGCCGGTGGCAATTATGGCGCCGCCATCGCCCAGAAGAAGATGATTGCCGACCTCGGCAACATGACGAAGGCCATGAACGCCGGCAACACGACCAAGGTGGTCGACGCGCAAAAGAAACTGGTCGAGGACCTCGGGAAAATGACCCGGGCGCTCCATTCGTCGAGCGGCAAGCAGCGCAGCCCCAAGCGCTCTCTCAGCAAGGCCGAAAAGAAGGCCCGCGCCCGCGTGAGCAAGGCCGCCAAGAGCTACAAGGCCAGTGCCGCTCGCGCCGCGCGTCTGCCGGGAAAGCGCAAGAGCAAGAAGACGGGCACGAAGAAGAAGGCCGCGACCTCGAGCAGGCCCCCGGCGTCCACCTCTCGACCGAAGGCATCCAAGAAGAAGATTCCGACGATGACCGCGGACCAGGTGATCAAGAACGCCGCGAGCAAGCAGCTCAAGCGCTGGGTCTGCGAAGGCGCTCGACGCTCGGGCTGCGGCGCTGGCGGCACCCGTGTCGTGAACGCGACCGGTTCGTTCCTGCGCCTCCGCCCGCCGCGCTTCATGACGAGCGGCTGATATCCATTCACCAGGCTCGCGCGTCCCTTCTGCGCGCGGGCCGCCTTTATCCCCTGGAGCCTCTGACCGAGGGGCGAGGCCGCAGAGGCTCCAGGCCCAAACCCATTCACTCCTCGCGCTCCCATCTCCAGCTCTCCAACCCCATCGGGCTAGTCCCGACTCACATCGTGGGCTTTAGCCCCGGAAGGTCCAAAAAATGTCTGATCGTAAATCGCCGAGCGGCCCAGTTTCCTCTGTCAAGGGCACCATCGCCATCGCCTCCACCGCCGTCGCCACCACGGCCTCTGCCACCGCGACCGGTTCGTTCGTTCCGACGAGCGGCCCGAACGTGGCCGTCGGTAACGTGGTCAACCTGAACCCGCAAGCGAACCTGACGGCGTCCATCGCCATCGGCTGGGTGCGCGTCGTCGCGACTGGCATCGTGGCCGTGTCGTTCGTGAACACGGGCGCGTCGACCGCGCAGGCTGCCGTCACCTTCGACGCCAACGCCATCACCCGCTGACCATCGAAGGGAACGGCCAGGCCATGAATGAGAGTTCCCTTCGCGCGCTGAGCGAGCCCTTCGAGGGTTACCGCTTCGCCGCGCTCGATCTCGGGAGCGGTCCCTGCCCCGCTCCCGGATATGTCGGCGTCGACCTCTGCGCCGAGGACCCAAAGCGCGCCGTCATCGAGTTCGACCTCTTTTCGGGCGCGCGCTGGCCGTTCGCCGACGAGAGCGTCGAACGGCTCCGATGCTGTCACGTCATCGAACACATCCCACACGAGCGAGTGGGCCCGCGACGCCAGGACTCCTTTTTCTGGTTCTTCGATGAGGCGTACCGCATCTCGAAACCCGGCTGCCGCTTCGAGCTCCGGTGGCCCCATCCCTGGCATGACTTCGCCGACCAGGACCCGACCCACTGCCGGCGCATCCCGGCCGCGACGCTCGACTACCTGAGCCGCGCAGGGCGCCGCGCGCTGCGGGTCGAGCAGTATCCCGTCAGCTGTAACTGGGTGGTCGAGCCCGGAAGTGTTGAGGAGCTGGCGAGCGCCGAGGCGCTCGAACCGTTCCGCCACGCCGATGGCAGCTTCGACCTGCTGGCTGCGAAACGGTCGGTGGGGGTGTTCCACGAGATTACCGCCGTTCTGATCAAGACCTGAAAGGGCGTGAGCCATGGCGGAAGTTCGCCAGAGTCCGAGCGGCAAGCTGCTCGATCTCGATTCCTCCGACATCGCCAACGTCTCCGCCGTACCCGGCGTCACCGTCACCGCGGCGCTCGATAACCTCGCCCCGGGCGGCGTGGTCTCGACCAACGAGGTCGTCAACGTCTCCAGCGTGCCCGGCGCGAACGCGACGGCGGCGCTCGACGACCTGCAGAGCCGGCTCACGACCGACGGCATCCAGAACACTTCCACCGTCCCGGGGCTCTCGGCCTCGGCGGCGCTCGACGACCTCCAGAGCGCCATCAACGCGCTCGCGGCGGCCCTCGCGAGCCTCGGCACGAACGACGTCGATAACCAGAGCAGTGTTGCCGGAGCGACGGCGACCGACGCGCTCGACGCGCTCGCGTCCATCATCGCCGCGCTGACCTCGTCGGAGGTCGCCAACGCGAGCGCGGCCACAGGGCCCACGGTGACCACGGCGCTCGACGGACTCGTCACCTCCATCGCCAACCTCTCCGCCGTCGTCGCCGGACTCGATTCGAGCGACATCGCCAACGTCTCGCTCGTGAGCGGCTCGACCGTCACCAACGCCCTGCAGACCCTGGCATCGACGATTGCGAGCCTCGACACGAACGACATCACGAACGTCTCGACCGTCGTCGGCGGCAGCCTGACGGCGGCGCTCGATACGCTGAACACGGTCATCGGAGGCCTCGACTCGACCGACATCGCCAACGCTTCGAGCGTCACGGGCGCGAACGTAACCCTCGCGCTCAACTCGCTCCTGTCGAGCGTGAACGCGCTCTCTGCCGCCATCGCCGCGCTCGATTCGACCGACATCGCGAACCTGTCGAGCGTGGCCGGCGCTACGGTCACCGCGGCGCTGAACACGCTGCTCACGGCCATCGGAGCGCTCACCTCGACCAGCATCGCCAACGCTTCGAGCGTCTCGGGCGCGACGGTCACCGCTGCGCTCAATACGCTGCTCACGAGCCTCGGCGCTCTGACCTCCACCAACATCTCGAACGCTTCGAGCGTCACCGGGGCAACGGTAACGGCGGCCCTCAATACGCTGCTCTCGGCCGTCAATGCGCTCGCAGCCGCCATCGCGGCGCTCGATTCGAGCGACATCTCGAACCTGTCGAGCGTCACGGGCGCGACCGTCACGGCCGCGCTCGACACACTGCTCACGAGCCTCGGGGCGCTCACCTCGACCAACATCTCGAACGTGTCGAGCGTCTCGGGCGCGACGGTCACTGCGGCGCTCAACACGCTGCTCACGAGCCTCGGCGCGCTCTCCTCCACCAACATCTCGAACGCCTCCACCGTGACCGGGGCGACGGTCACCGCAGCGCTCAATACACTCATCGGGCTCTTGCAGGCGTCCCCGGGGCAGCTTCTCGGTCGCGCCGCGACCCAGACGGCGGCGGGCACCGTCGCGCCGCTCACGGGCAGTCAACAAGGAGCCGCGCTCCGCTTCGGGCAACCGCAGACGATCCCCATCGTGGGCGCGGGTCAAGTCGCGAGCTTGAACGATGCGACGACGCTCGCGGACTTCTCGGGCACGGGCAACCTGGTCGGCATTTTGCCGGCTCCGGGCAGCACCATCGGGCAGAACGGCCGAATCTTTTTCATCAAACACACGCCCGGCGGCGGCACGACGACGAGCATCGACGACACGCCGAGCAACCCCGGCGTGTCACAGGGCATCCGCACCCCGGGCGCGACCCCATTCGTGATCGGGGCGGGTTCGGGCGGCCTGAACCTTCTACAAGGGTTCTTGTACAAGGACCCGGGCGACAGCGACGCCCGCTGGTGGCTTTTCCCCCGCGGCCACACGCGCACGGAAAGCATCGCCTGGGAAGGCGCCGTCTACAGCTGGACGTGTACGACCTTCACGGTCACCGCGACCGGTGACGTCAACATTTCGTCGGGCGACGATCTCGTGTTGAGCGGCGTCGGCGGCTCTTTGCTCGCGTCGCAAGCCAGCGTGTCGGCGGCGCCATCGTCGGGCATAGTCGACGTACGCGGCGACACCGCGATTCGCCTCTTTGCCAACACGGGCGACCTACTCGCGCAGGCCGGCTCGGGTGTAAACATCGCAGCGGGGGGGCTCACGGCATCCGGCGCGGGTGACGGCGACATCGTGCTCAACGCGACGAGCGGCGTCGCGCTAACCCAGCATTCCACGACGCCGG
>DASXWF010000159.1:0-1967 GCA_036503835.1 Polyangiaceae bacterium
CGATCACGAGGCCTACCCAGCGGTGCAAGAAGCCCAGGAACGGTCGGGGACTGCGCATGCGAATCGATAATGAAAGTGACTTTCACTTTCGAATCGAAAAGTCGCACCGATCACGGACCTTGTCAAAGCCAGGTTCCGCCGACGAGGGGCCCGTGCCAGGAGGAACGCCGGATGGGGTTCCTCCCGAGCGCGGCTCTGCTTGCCCGAGTCGACCGGCGTCGATAGGGTGAGCGCGTGCTCGGTCGCGTCCTGCTTTCGGTGTTGGTGGCGGCCGCTGGCGGCGGTTCGCAGCCGGCGCCTGCCGGCGAGCCGAAGGGCGGGGCGGCCAGCGGGTCACCTCTCGCTCCTCAGGTCGGGTATTGCGCGCGCCTCGCGCCGTGGCTCGAGCAGAGCACCAAGGCGGCCGACATCGGCGCGAAGCTCGCCTGCCTCGACGTGCCGGGGATCACCGAGCTCGGCCGCTTCGGGGGCGGGACGAACGCCGAGGAAGAGTCGCTCGCGAACTGCTTCGAACGGCAGGAGGACTTTGCCTCCGTCGTGGCGACGCAGGAGGGCACGCTCGAGCTCCGGCTGGACGACGAGTTCGTGTCGGAGACCGGCGCGAAGGCAGGCGCGCGCCTCGGCGATCTGGTGCCCTGGCTGCCGAGCGTCGCGGCGTCGAGCGATCGGGCCCGGCGCGTGCGAGCGCGGGTGAGCATCGAGGACGCGCGCTTCGTGACGCTGGTCGGCGTCGCGAGCAAGCTCCAGGGCCAGCCGCGCGAGGCGGCGTGCCTGCAGGCGCTGTGCACGCCCGGGACCACGTACGTGAGCAAGGCGCTCGTGGGCACGCCCAAGGTCGTCCTGTCCGCCGAGGACGAGCACGGCCGGAGCGCGGAGTTGGGCGCGGTGCTCGGGAACGCGGAGTTTTCGAGCAAGCAGCTCGATCACGGCCGGCGCGAGCTTTCGAGCTTGCGGCCGGTGACGCTCGCCATTTCGCGCACCGGTTTTCGCACGCCGCAGACCGAGCGGCTCTGCCGCCTTTGCGGCAGGAAGGGTCAGGCTTGCTGCAACGACGGGCCGCAATGCGACGGCGGCCTCGGCTGCGTCGGGAGTCAGTGCGTCGCGGTCGGCGGCCCCGGACAGCCGTGCGACGGCGAGCGCTGCGCCGAAGGCGCGGCGTGCGTGGAGAGCCGCTGTGAGGCGGGTTGCGGCCGCAAGGGCGCCGTCTGCTGCGCGGGCAACCTGTGCGCGCACGAGCTTCGCTGCGTCACGAACCCGCAAAACTTCGAAGAAAAGCGCATCTCCGGCGACGACTTCGCCGCGGAGGGCGGCTTCTTCGGTACCGACGAGGATCGCGTCCTCAGCAGCGCGAGCTGCGGCCCCGCCATGCAGCGCAGCCGCTTCGCGGTGACCAAGATCGGCTCGGGCCGCGGCAACTGCGAGCGCGCCTGGTGGTTCGATCCGGAAAACGAGCACGACTGCCGGACCGCCGTCCACGTGAGCGTCTCCGCCTTCGGCACCGTGAACTGCCGCGTCGAAGTGTTCGCCTTCGAGCCCCCGAAGCCGAACCTGTGCATGCCGTAGCGCGGGGCTTTGGCGCAACTCGCCCGCGGCGGTAGGGTGGGCGGCGATGCCCGCAGATTCTGTCGACGAACACGGCTTGCCGCTCTGGCCGGCGCCGGAGCGGAACAAGGAACCCATCGCCGCGGTGCTGCGCTCGGTGCTGCCGGCGCAGGGCGTGCTGCTCGAGATCGCCTCCGCGACGGGGCAGCACGCGCTCTACTTCACGCAGGCGCTGCCCGGGTGGACCCTTCAACCTTCCGATTGCGATCCCGAGCACCTCGAGACGCTGCGCAGGCGCGTCGCGCACGCCGCGAACCCGCGCTTCTTGCCGCCCGTCGAGCTCGACGTGACGGCGGAGCCGCCCGCCCTCGCGCCGACCGCCATCTACTGCGCGAACATGCTGCACATCGCGCCCTGGGCCGCGT
>DASXWF010000160.1:0-2056 GCA_036503835.1 Polyangiaceae bacterium
AGCAGACGCTCGAACAGGCGGATTTCGCCGTGCGCATGCGGCTCGAGGAGCAAAGCTCCGCCGAGTTTGCCCGCAGGATCGCCGAAGAGGAAGTGCGCGTCGCGCGAGTCACGCTCGGCCGCGACGGACCGTCGCCACCACGCGATCGCCACGTCGATGTGCTGTCGCCCGTTTCGGGAACCGTTCTCCGCGTGCATCAAAAAAGCGCCGCTGTCGTTCAGGCTGGAACGCTCTTGCTCGAGGTCGGCGATGCGCGCGCCCTGGAAGTGGTGGTCGACCTCCTCACCACCGACGCCGTTCACGTGCAGCCGGGCACTCCCGTCGTCATCCAGGGCTGGGGCGGAGACTGGCCGCTCACGGGCAAGGTCCGTCACATCGAGCCTTCCGCCTTCACTCGCCCTTCTGCGCTCGGTGTCGAAGAGCAACGCGTGAACGTCGTGATCGCGCTGACGGATCCGCCGGAGCGCTGGTCCCTGCTCGGGGACGGCTATCGAGTCGAGGCGCGCCTCGTGCTCTGGCGCGGGGAGAAGGTCACGAAAGTTCCCCTCGGAGCCATCTTCCGGCACGGCGACGGCTGGGCGGTGTTCCGCGTCGAAGATACCGTCGCCCGACTGACACCGGTGCGTGTCGGCCATCGCGGTGAGACCGAGGCCGAGATCCTCTCGGGCATTTCGCCCGGCGTCGCGGTGACGGTGCACCCCGGTGATCGAGTGAAAGACGGAGTGCGCGTCGAGGGGCGCTAGTGCAGCGCAAACGAGATAGCGGCAATTTTCAACGTGGGCGCTGCACTAGCGCGGACGCAAAGCGGACGCGGGGTCTGGGGCGCTAGCCCCAGCGGAAAAGATTGGGGCACGCCCCGCGAAGCGGGGCCAATCATCGCCTGCGATGATTGCGCGCATCTCATGCGCGGTGCACTAGGCTAGAGGCCCAGCATGTCCGTGAGCAGCCGCCCCGCGCCCCGGTCCGCCCAGCGCCCGATCTGGTTGAACGCGGCGCTCGTGCTGTTCGCGGCGGCGCTGTTCGGCTTGTTCGCGCTGCCTCGGCTCGCCCCGGAGCAGCAGGTCGCGCCCGATCCGTTCGTCGGCGCGCAGGCTCAGGATTTCGTGTTGCCTCGCATCGGACCGGCGCCGGCCGGCGCGAGCTCGAAGATTCGCCTTTCGGAGCTCGAGGGCAAGGCGGTGATCCTGGATTTCTGGGCGACGTGGTGCATGCCGTGCCGCGAGCAGGCGCCGATCATCGAGCGCGTCGTCAAAGCCTTCTCCGGGCGAGGGCTCGTGGCGGTCGGCGTGGTGACCGACGACACGGCGGAGAACGTGCTGGCGTTCGCGAAGCGGTACGGCATCTCCTACCCTTCGGTGCTCGACGATCAGTACGCCGTCTCGCGCATGTACGCCGTCGTGGGCTTGCCGACGCTCGTCGTGCTGGATCGAAAGGGCTCGATCGTGGCGGTGCACAGGGGAAAGTTGTCGGAAAAGGACCTGCGCGGCATGGCGGAGACGGCGCTGCGCTGAGCCGAAACGGCCGACTCCTAAAAGAGGACATCTCCGGCCCCGCGGGGCCAGAGCTTGAAGTGGTCGAAGGAACGACCGAGCACGCCGCTCACGCTCGAGAGTTCCGTTCCTGTCCCGAAATCGTTGGTGAGCTCCGGGTAGAGGAGGTCATCGACGCGCAAGTCACCCTCGAGCGAAAACTCGTCGTAGTCGGCTGGGGCGTCGGGGTTCGGATCGCTCACTCGCACCCCCTCGACTCGCACCAGCATGAGCTCGAGGCCGGCTGCAAGCGCGCCAGCGTCTGCGATGTCCGCTGGCTCGACCACGACCGGCCCGAGCGAGGGCGTGCCGGGTTCGTGGGCGACTCGCTCCACCAACACGACCTGATCGGAGTCGTAGTAGCGATCGTAGCGGCCGAGCAGCGACACGCGATCGCCCACGCCGACGCCCGGCGTCGTCGAGCCCGTGTAGACGAAAATTCCGGAATACGGCGCGACGCCCTGCTGCAAGTAGTAGCCGCGCGAGCTTCCGGTGTCGGGTCGGAGCGCGGTGACCTCCGCCGGCGG
>DASXWF010000161.1:0-3326 GCA_036503835.1 Polyangiaceae bacterium
GGCAAGACGAAAAGGAGCGCCACGCCGCCGGCGACGGCCGTGCGCAGCAGCGCGCTAGACCACGGTTTTGCTCCCATCAGCGCGAAGAGCGGCAGGGCGAGCAAGGACGCGGGACGCACGAGCACGGCGAGGCCGAGCAAGGCGCCGCCGAGGAGGAAGCCGCGCCAGCTGCCGGGCCACGTGAGGACGGCGAGCCCCGCGCCGAGCAGCAGCAGGGTGGAGAGGATCTCCGTCATCACGAGCGGCGAGTAGGCGATGAGCCCGGGATGCAAGGCGACGAGCGCCGCGGCGAGCTTGGCGCGCCCGGGCGTCGTGAAATGCCAGCCGAAGCGGTGCGTGACCGCCGTGACCGCGGCCCCGAGCACGGCGTTCAGGATCGGCGCGACGAGCAGCCCTGGTCCGAGGACGAAGTAGAAGACGGAGAGCAGCAGGCTGTAGCCCGGCGGGTAGTGCACCCACGGCTTCCAGATCAGATGGCCCTGACTGAAGGCGTCTTCGGAGTAGCCGAGACCCGCCGCGAGGCGCTCGGCTCCCAGGTGGTAGTAGTGCCCGTCCCACACGGGCTCCTTGCTCCAGGCGATCGCGACGTACAGGCGCGGCAGGAGCGCGACGAGCGCCACCACGGCGGTAAAGACGTAGTCCTTGGTGTCCCGCCAAGGCACGTTCGAGCGGATCAAGGAGCGCTGTCTCCTCCCCCGGCCGTCGCCCGCCATTCCCGCACGCGGCGGACGTAGGTCTTGGTCACCTGGGCCGCGTCGAGCTTCAGGTACTTGGCGAGCTCCTGCACGAAACCCCGAGTATAGACGAGCGCCGGCAAATCCGAAAATGCGTCCGCCTCGATGGCGCGGAGGTGCACGATCGAGATTTTCGTGGCTTTCGCGATCTCCTCGAGCTCGACGCCGCGCGATTCACGCACCTTCGCGAGCAGGCGGCCGGTGAACTCGGTCTCGGCGTTCACCTCGCGCGCGAGCTCGCGCCGCATCATCTCGCGCTCGGCCTCGAGCGCGCTGTCGAGCGCGGCCGGGCGCTTCGGCGGCTCGGACGGCTCGTCGGGGAAGATGGATGCGTCGTAGGCCTTCCGCCGCAACGGATCGAGCAGCGTCGCGTGCGCTTCCTCGACGCGCGCTTGCTCGAGCTTGCGCGATTCGGCACCGAGCAGCGAGGTGAGCGGCAGGCTGCCCGTCTGGAAGATTTCGCGCTGGCGCTTGTACGCGCGGCGGAGCTCCTCGTCGGTCGCGCCGCGCGGCGCGCCGAGCACGTCGTAGAGGTTCGGCTCCGGCGGGATCAGCGGAATCGGCTCGACCGCGCGTTCGGTCTCGCGCGTGAGCAAGAGCGCGAGCACGCGCCGCGCGATGCGCTCCACGTTGCGCGCGCTCTTGCTGGTCGGGTTGTCGATCAGGAGCGGGCGCGAGCGCAGGATGCTGAGCCAGGCGGCGTCGTCGTGCTCGACGTGGCCGACGTAGTCGAGCTCCACGCCCAGGAAGCGCCGTGCCATTTCGGTCATGGTCGCGCCGAGCTCGATGTCGGGACGCAGCCGCGACTCGTTGATCACGAGCCGGGGCCGCAGCTTGGCGAGCTCGGCGGCCGCGAGCTTGCCGAGGTTCGCGTCGTAGCGCGCGAGCGCGCGCGCCAGGGCTTGCGGCGCCGGCAGCGGGCCGAGCTCCTCCTGCGCCCGCTCGGCCAGGCGCATGCGGAAGCGGTCGCTCACGAGCAGCCGGCGCACCACGCGCTGAAACAGCGCCCGCACGAAGCGGTACACCGCCTCGACGCTCGGCGGCTCCGGCGTCGCGAGCATGATGCCGATGTCCGCGGCGAGGAACGAGTCGAGCGTCGCGGGGGCCGTCCCCGCTCCGAGATCGAGCACCACGTAGTCGATGTCGAGCTTGCGGAGCTCCTCCGACCAGTGGGACTTCCGTCCCGGGCGGGTCGGGACGGTGGAACCCGTGCGGTATCCCTGCGGCGCGAGGCGCAGACCGGGCACGCTGGTCGGTACGCTCACGATCTCGTCGGACTCGTCCTCGTCGTTGGGAGTCGGAGTCGCGGCGAGCTCGAGGCCGAACAGGGTGTGGAGACCGGCGCCGACGGCGTCCGCGTCCACGAGCAGGACCGACCGGCCGAGCTGCGCCAGGTAGACGGCGAAATTCGCGGCGAGCAGGCTCTTCCCCACGCCGCCGCGTCCTCCACCCACGGCGATGACGTGCCGCGCGCCCCGCGGCGGGAGGCTCTCGATCGGCGGACGGGGCGCTGACGATGTCATCGGCCTGGCCGATCTACCCTGTTTTGGGGCATGGGAGGCCCAAAGCTGGCTCGCGAGCCAAAATCGCCGCCAAACGTACTCGAACGCGCAGGCTGAGGTAGGCTCCCCCGCCGATGAGCCCGAAAGTCCTCGCCGCGGTCGGCCTGGTCGCCCTTTCCAGCAGCCGGCTCAGCACGTGCCGCTCGCCGGGTGAAGGGGGCGGCGAACAGAGTCCGCCACGCGAGAAGGTCGTCGAGCTGAAGGGCATCGACAGCTCGGCGCTCACGGCGCGCGAGCGCACGGAGTGGTCGGCCCAGGTCTCCGAGCTCCTCTCGCCGTGTCCCGACCAGCCGGTGAGCATCGCCCAGTGCGTCAACGAAGGCCGCAAGTGTTCGGGCTGTCTGCCCGCGGCGCGCTACCTGCTCGAGCAAGTGCGGCGCGGTCGCACGCGCGGCCAGGTCGAAGCGACCTACCGCGCTCGCTTTGCTCCCGATCAGGTCAAGAACGTCGAGGTCGGCGACTCTCCGAGCAAGGGTCACGCCGGCGCTCCGGTCGTGATCGTCGAATGGGCGGATTTCGAGTGTCCCGCCTGCGGCGCCGTCCGCCCGGTGCTCGACCAGCTCGTCGAAAAGTATCCCGACAGCGTGCGCATCGTCTTCAAGCACTATCCGCTCTCGATGCACCCGAACGCCGAGAAGGCCGCCCGGGCCGCGGTCGCCGGCGAGCGCCAGGGCAAATTCTGGGAGATGCACCGGGTGCTCTTCGAGAATCAGACCCAGCTCAGCCCCGAGAACGTGGAGAAGCTCGCGCAGGGCATCGGCGTCGATCTCGCCCGCTTTCGCCAGGATCGCGACAGCGAAGCGACGGCCGACCGCGTCGCGCGTGATCGCCGTCAGGGCGAGGCGCTCGATCTGGCGAGCACGCCGAGCTTATTCATCAACGGGCGTCACTTCGTGGACAGCGGCGAGCTCCCCGTCGACCTCGAAGATTGGGTGAAGCTCGAGCTCGAGCTCAAGGGTCAGGCCCCGGCCCCGGTGGCTGCTCCGGCCTCCGCTGCGCCCGGACCGTCCGCTGCGCCTGCCGCTTCGAC
>DASXWF010000162.1:0-3801 GCA_036503835.1 Polyangiaceae bacterium
CTGATCCTCACCGGCAAGCAGCTCGACGCCAAGCGCGCGCTGCGCGCGGGGCTGGTCGACGAGATCGTGCCGCCCGCGATCCTGTTCGACGTGGCCGCGAAGCTCGCGCTCGCGCGCGCGAACGGCTCCGACAAGGGCCGCCCGCGCTCCAAGCGAGCCGCGCTCAGGGAAGCCTTGCTGGTCAAGAATCCGCTCGGCCGGAGCGTCTTCTTCGGTCAGGCCAAGAAGCGCACGCTCGCGAAGACGCACGGCAACTACCCTGCGGCCGAGCGCATTCTGGAAGTGGTGCGCCTCGGGCTCTCGCAGGGTTTCTCGGCGGGTCTCGCGGCCGAAGCCGCCGCGTTCGGGGAGCTCGCGGTGAGCGCCGAAGCGCACGAGCTCATCCGCATTTTCTTGACGCAGACCGAGCTCAAGAAGGATCGCGGCGTCGCCGACCCGGACGCCGAGCCGCGCAAGCTGCGGCGCGTCGGCGTGCTCGGCGCCGGCCTGATGGGCGCGGGCATCGCGTTCGTGACGGCCGTCAACGCCAAGCTGCCCGTCCGGCTGAAGGATCGCGACGATCGCTCGCTCGGGAAGGGCATCGCGCACCTCGGCGATCTGTTCAAGGAGCGCGCCCGTACGCGCAGGATGAGCGCCTTCGAGAGCGAGCGCGAGCGGCTGCGCGTCACCGCCACGACCAGCTACGACGGCTTCGAGGGCGTGGACGTCGTGATCGAGGCGGTCTTCGAGGATCTCGCGCTGAAGCACCAGGTCTTGCGCGACGTGGAGGCGCGCGGCGGCAAGAACCTGATCTTCGCGTCGAACACCTCGTCCCTGCCGATCGCGAAGATCGCCGAAGGCGCGGCGCTGCCCGAGCGCGTCGTCGGCATGCACTACTTCTCGCCGGTCAACAAGATGCCGCTGCTCGAGGTGATCGCGACCTCGCGCACGGCGCCCTGGGTGATCGCGACGGTGGTCGAGCTCGGCAAGCGCCAGGGCAAGACCGTGATCGTGGTGCACGACGGTCCCGGCTTCTACACCTCGCGCGCGCTCGGTCCCTACTTGAACGAGGCGTCCTTTCTGATCACCGAGGGCGTTCCGGTCGAGGCCATCGACGACGCGCTCGTGCGCTTCGGTTTCCCGGTGGGCCCGATCACGCTGCTCGACGAGGTCGGCATCGACGTCGGGCAGAAAGTCGGGAAAATC
The DNA here is from genome assembly GCA_036503835.1 of Polyangiaceae bacterium. Lineage (GTDB taxonomy): Bacteria > Myxococcota_A > Polyangia > Polyangiales > Polyangiaceae > PMG-095. The sequence continues at coordinate 1,186 of DASXWF010000162.1, forward strand.
CTGCACGGCGCGTTCGGCGAGCGCATGGCGCCGCCGCCCGGTATCGAGCGGCTCGTGGAAGATCAGCGCTTCGGCAAGAAGAACGGGCGCGGCTTCTACGACTACGGCTCGAAGAAGAAGGGCAAGCGCGAGGTCGACCGCAGCGTCTACACCGTGCTCGGTGTCGAGCCGAAGGCGGATCTACCGAGCGGCGAGATCGCGCAACGCTGCGTGCTCCAGATGGTGAACGAAGCCGTGTACTGCCTCGGCGAGGGCATTCTGCGGAGCGCGCGCGACGGCGACGTCGGCGCGGTGTTCGGTCTCGGGTTCCCGCCGTTTCGCGGTGGCCCATTCCGCTACATCGACGCGGTGGGCGCGCAGGAAATCGTGCGGCGCCTGCAGGCCTACGAAAGGTCGCAGGGTGTGCGCTTCCGTCCTGCTCCGTTGCTCCTGGAAATGGCGCGCGAAAATCGGTTATTTTTCCCCCTCCTCGAAGCGGTGTGATCCGAGTGTCATACCGCCGCGCTCGTGGCGTCGTGTCGCGCTACATCGCGCCACGGCTCGCGAGGGAAGCGCCCATTGGAGTCATCGCGTATGATGGGCGTAGTTCGGAGGTAATGGAATGAACGGGAAACTCGCTTTCATCGGTGTGCTGGCTTTCGTGCCTGCGTTCTTGCTCGCGCGTCCTGCGGCCGCGGGGCTCGACGCGTGCGGTGACATCAACGTCGAGGCAAGCGCCAGGTGCGAGGCGGAAGTGCAGGGCGGTTGTGAGGTCACCTGCGAACCCGTCAAGATGGAAGTGGCGTGCTCCGGCCGGCTCCAGGTGCAGTGCGAGGGTGAGTGCGACGTGGACGCCGAAGCGAGCTGTACCGGGAGCTGCGAAGCCGACTGTCAGTCACGCTGCGAAGTGAATCCGGTCAGCCTCGACTGCCGGGCGAACTGCGAAGCCGACATGAACGCTCAGTGCAGCGGCCACTGCAGCAGCGACGCGAACCGCAGCGAGTGCGAGGCCTCTTGCAGGGCGAACTTTCAGGCCGAGTGCAGCGCGAGCTGCGACGCCGACCTCGAGGGCTCGGTGGACTGTGAAGCCAAGTGCGAGGCGTCGTGCGAAGGCAGCTGCAAGGCCGAAGTCCGTGCCGAGTGCCAGATCGACTGCCAGGGGGAGGCCATGGCGCAGTGCAAGTCCAACCTCAGCGGCGGCTGCGAGGCCGAGTGCGAGCGCGGGGAAGCGCAGGTCTTCTGCGACGGCAACTACGTCGATCACGGCAACAACCTCGAGCAATGCGTCGCCGCCCTGGAAGCCGCGATTGACGCCGAGGTGAGCGGCAGCGCTAGCGGAAGCTGTTCCGGCAACAGCTGCGAGGCCGAGGCCGAGGGCAGCGTGAGCTGTGCGATGGCTCCGGGAGCCGCCGGCGGCGCGAGCGGCCCGTACGCGCTCGTGGGTCTGGGCGTGCTCGGATTCGCCTTGCGCCGCCGGCGCAAGAGCTGAGGCTTCCGTACGGCGAAGGTCCGGCTACTATGGCCGGACCTTGCCGTTTCGGGGTCTCGCTTCGCCGCTTCACGGGTTGATTTCGTGCTGGGCGCTGCTCGTCTTCACGGGCTGCAAGCCGGGGGTGGGCAGCTCGTGCGAGAAGGGAGAGGCGCGCTGCATCGACGGACAGCGCGCGCTGGTTTGCCAGGCGGGGAAGTTCATCGAGACTCCGTGCCGCGGCAAGAAGGGCTGCCGGCTCGAAGCCGAGCGCACCGCCTGCGACGTGAGCGCGAATCAGGAAGGCGACGCCTGTTCCACGGACGAGGAGGGCTCGGCGGTCTGCAGTGATCCGAGCACCCTGCTCGCCTGCCGCCAAGGCGCGTACGTGCGGACCCCGTGTCGCGGGAAGGGTGGTTGCGTCGAGGAAGTGGGTCGTTCGCTTTGCGACGCCACCGTCGCCGAGCACGGCGAGGCCTGTGCGGTCGACGGCAAGAAAGCCTGCGCCACGGACGGCAAACAAGTCCTCGCGTGCAGCGCCGGAAAGATGACGAGCCTCTACGATTGCCGCGGTGCGCGAGGCTGCTCCGTCACGAGCGGCAAGATCGACTGCGACCTGTCGATCGCCAGGGTGGGTGACGCCTGCGACAAGACGAGCGAAGGCACCTACGCCTGCAGCGAGGATTCGAAGGCCATCACGCGCTGTGCCGGGGGCCGTTTCGTGGCGGACGACACCTGCAAGCGCGGCACGAAGTGCCTGGCGGAGCCCGGCAGCACGCGCTGCGCGAAGGCCGATTGAGCGCCGCGGATCAGTCCATCCTGAGCGCGACCTTGCCGAACGGCCGTCCGCTCTCGAGGTACTCGAAGGCGGCTCGGTACTCGGCGAGCGGAAAGACGCGATCGACGACGGGCGCGAGCCGCGAGCGCTCCACGCGCTCGACCAGCGCCTCGAACGTCGACCGCGGTCCGACGAAGATCCCCTGAAGCCGAACGTTGCGCATCACGACCGGAACGAGGCTCGGAGTGACGCCCGCCGCGACCGTGCCGATCAGCGCGACCGTGCCGCCTGCTCTGACCGCGCGCAGCGATTGTGCCAGCGTCCCGGCGCCGCCGATCTCGATCACGCAGTCGACGCCCTGCCCGTCGGCCCACTCGCGCGCCAAAACACC
>DASXWF010000163.1:0-5912 GCA_036503835.1 Polyangiaceae bacterium
CGTGCTGGTGCTCACCGGCGACGACCCGAACCGCTACGAACCGCGCCCGGAGAGCGACGTCTTCGGCCGGCTCCGGCTGGAGCCGCTCGGCTACGCCGCTCCGGGCGGCGGGATGGCGGGCGTTCGCGGAGCGTTCTGAGCGCCGCGAACGCGCCGCCGCGCGGAGCTCACTCGAGCGCGCCGCAGTTGGGCGTGCGGGTGTTGCTCGACATGTGATAAACGCCGTCGCTCGTGAGGTAGGCCGGCGTCGTGGCGTAGCCAATCATGGTGACGCCGCTCGCGGGCGTCGGCGTTCCGTACTGGCTAGCGAAGCCCTTGTTGACGTTGTTGCCCCAGCACCACAGCGTCTGGTCGTTGCGGACCGCGCAGGCGTCGTTGATGCCGGTGTTGAACGCGAGCACGTTGTCGAGCGCGGTTCCGTTCTCGTACTTGACGAGCGTCGGCGAAAACACAGTCGGGCTCACCACGTTGATGCCGCATTCCTTGTAGTCATTGCGGCCCCAGCACTTGAGCTGAGTGCCGTCGAGCGCGATGGTCGCGACGGCGGTGGCGCGAACCTCCGTGGGATTGGTGAGGCCTATCACCTTGGTCGGATAACGAACGCGGACCTGGTTGCCCGTGCCGGCTTCCCCGTAGAAGTTCAGACCCCAACACCAGACTTCGTTCGCTCCGGTGGTGTCTACGAGCGCGCAGGCTCCGTATGCGCCCTGGGCGAGAGCGATAACGTTCGTCAGGGGATCGGTGCCGTTGGTCGTGACCCGAGTGGCGTAGAGGCTGGTCTGCGAGGTGCCGTTGTTCAGGAGATTGGCGGTGTCGCCCCAGCACCACACGTTACCGCCGGCGACGGCACAGCTTTGCATGGTCGAGAAGAGTTGCGAGCCGTCCGGCACTCGCGTGGCTCCCTCGAGGTAGCTCGACGCGCCGGTTTGCACGCGAACGCCTCGATAGAGCGCGCCCGTGGTTTGACTCCCGTTGCCGAGCTGACCGGCGTTGTTGCCGTTCGTGGAGAGGGGCCAGCAGTAGACGGAACCGTCGGAGCGCGCTGCGCAGCCGTGATCGTAGCCGTCGAACACGCTCACCACGCCGGTGAGCGGCTGGGCGTTCGCAGCGTCGAGGATCGGACGCTGTTCGCTGATGTCTTGAAGGAGCAGGCGCCCGTCCGAGCGGATGGTGTACCGGCCGTTCAGGCTCGTGACGCAGCTCGTATTGCCGCTCGAGCCGCCCGAGCCGCCCGAGCCCGCGCTACCTGCGGAGCCCGAGCTGCCGCCACTGCCACTCGACCCGGCGCTGCCCGCCGTTCCGCCGGCGCTCGAGCCGCTGGAGCCTGCGCTGCCTGCCGTGCCGCCCGCGCCACCGCCGGCCGTTCCGCCCGAACCGGAACTGCCGCTCGACCCCGTGTTCCCCGCCGTTCCGCCCGACCCGGCGTTGCCCGCGGTTCCGCTCGCTCCGCTGCTGCCCGAAGAGGAGCCACTCATGCCCGCGGTGCTTCCGCCCTCGCCCGACTCACCGCCGCTCGAGCTTCCGCTCGTGCCGTCGCCGCCTTCGCCCGCGCTGCCCGCCTCGTTGCCACCGCTGCCCGCGCTTGGGGTGCCGCCGTCGCCGCCTCTTCCGCCGGCTCCGCCCTTGCCGCCCGCTCCACCTTTCCCGCCGGCTCCGCCCCGACCGCCCGTACCGCCGCCGCTGCCACCGGAAGAGCCCGGAAGGTTCCCGTTCGCGTCCAGCTCGTCTTCTTCGGCGCACGCGCCGGAGTTCGAACAGACCTGATCGGCGACGCATGCATTGTCGTTGGCGCAGGCGTCGCGGCACTCCTTGTCCTCCGCGCAAACCTGATCGCCCTGGCAGCTCGAGGCGGTCGTGCAGCGCTTCTCCTGCGGGAGCTGGCACACGTTCTTCCCCTCGGGACCGGCCACGCAGCGCTGGCCCGTCGGACAGTCGCGGGTCTCCTCACACTCCTCGTGGCAGAGCTGGAACGCGCACACGAGCGGCTGGTTGCAATCGGAGTTCAGCGTGCAGCCTTCGGCGAGGCCGGCGAGCACTTTCTGCTCGGCCGCCGTGTCGCCGCAGGCGATCGCAATCAGCCTGAGGGCGCCCGTCAACTTCAACCAATCGCGCGGTGCGGTTCTCATTCAAGGATCTCCCTACGAAAACGCCTAGCGAAGCCCGCTCGCGGAGGCAAAGCAAATCCGCTCGCGCTTCCTCCACCCTCACTTCAACCCCAACGAGGACGCCGAGCTCCGCCTTCGTCGTGCGGCCGGGCTTTCGTTACTCGCAGAGGCGTTCCCCGACCCGGCGCGTGTGGGCGATGGCACCCGTCCGGTCGACCCAGGCGAGGGCCACGGTCTCGCTGCCGACCGCGATGGCAGGCGAGCTTGCCGCGGTCGTCGGCGCGATCGGCAGGGTAGCCGTGATTTCGCACTCCTCGCCGAAGCGCACCAGCGTCACCTTGCCTTCTTCGGACGTGACCAGGACGAGGGTGCCGAACGCCGTGTCCGCGAGCGCGACGCGGCGCAGATCCTGGGGTGCGCTCAGACCAAGGTCGATCGGGCCGCTCTCGCAGATCCCCGCGCCGCGCGCCGTGTAGCGCGTGAAGCCGATGCCGGAGCCGGTGCTCCAGGCCATCGCATACCCGTCGCCGGCGGCGGCGATCTCGGGGTAGTAGCCGGTGGCTCCGATGCTTGCGCCGTTCGTCGCCACGAGCGTGGAGCTCAAGCGCGCCCAGCGCAGAAAATTGGAGCTCGTTTGCCAGATCACGGCCGTATCTTCGCCGCGTGCGGCGATGCGGACCCACGCTGGAGACTGGTCGGTATCTCCGTCGACCGAGAGGGTCGGTCCGTCCTCGCTGCCGCCGTTTTCCAGGTAGCGAGCGACCTCGATCTCGTCGGACACGACGCGGCTCACGACCCAGTCACTCCGCCGTCGTGCGATGTCGCTCAGGCGGCCGATGCCGAGCGTTTGTTCCAGGGATGGCGTGCCGTCCCGATCGACTTGGAGCAAGCGCGTCGTAGTGCCGTCGTTGTCTCCCGAGCCGTATCCGGGTGCGCTGAAGGACACCCCGAAGCGCGTCGCCCCTCCCACCACACGGAAGTCGGAGTAGTCGCTCCTGCTGGGCACTGCCAGCGGTTCGATCGCCTCGTCGATGGCACCCGCGCCGTCGAGCAGAGCGGAGAAGATGCCGGCCGAGCTCGTCCGCGCGAACACCAGGCGGAACTGCGCATCGCCCGAGGTGGCCGATGCCGCCGGGAGCCAGGCAACGTCGATTCGATCGATTGCGGCGGCCGTCTTGGTCGAACCGGACAGCGTCAGCCCGTCGTCGAGATCGACGCGGTCATCGCAATCGTTGTCGATGCCGTCGCACGCTTCGCGTGCCGCCGGATGGATCTCGGCGTTCCCGTCATCGCAGTCGTCGCCGGGCGCTGCTTCGCACAGGACGCTGGAGAAACCGTCTTCGTCGCCGTCGAGCGCTTCGACGACGCAGTCCGCCCGACCGTCGCCTTCCCGACAGCTCACGCCACACTGCGAAGCGTCGGGGTTTTCGCAGTGGAACGCTGCGGCGGCGCCCCGACAGCGACCGTCCTCGCAGCGCTCCTGACCGTTGCAGAACCGCTGATCGTCGCAATCCTCGTCGCTGCCGCATTCGGGTGGCTCGCCGCTTCCCGCTCCGCCGCCCATGCCGGCGCCCGCATCGCCGGCGGTGCCGTTTTCCATCCCGGCCTCGCCGCCGAGGGCATGAGCGCCTTGGCCGCCTTCTGCCGCAGTGTTCGGCTCGCCCGAATCGCCCGGATCGCCGGCCTCGCCGCCGCCTCCCGCGTTACCTCCGGTCGCGATCGACCCGGCGGACGAACCGGCCGCACCGGCGCTGCCCTTGCCGGAAGCTCCGCCTGAGCTGCTACCCGCGACGGCCCGTCCGCCACCCTTTCCAGCGGGGGAACAGCTTCTCGTTGCGCTGCAATCGTCGAACTCGGAATCGCATGCGACGGGAACGAACGAAAGACCGAGCAAGGAAAGGGCAGAAAAAAACCTGGGCTCTGACATGGCTGGACTCCGCAATCGGTGTGTTGCTTCTCGGCTGAGCGGCTTCATGCCGCGCAGTACCGAGCACATCGGTCGCGGGTACCCGCCAGTTGCTCGATTTCCGGTCAGCCTCCTGTCGCGGCTCCGCCACGAGCGCTGGGAGGAGAGGAATCCTGTCTTCGGAGGGAACGTTCGGGTGTCACGGGAAAGGCCATCCGCACCTCGTAGACACCGCGGTCCAACTTGCTCTCGACCGCCAGTCCGCTCTTGTTGAAGACCGCGAGCATGCGGCCATTGTTCGGCAAGACGTCCGCCGTAAAACCCGCCACACCGCGCGCGCGACCGAGCGTGGCCAGCCGGCGAAACAGGGCTGTTCCGACGCCGCGGCCTTGCCAGGCGTCGGCCACGAGCAGCGAAACCTCGGCCGTCCCCGTGGATGGCGTCAGATCATAGCGCGCGGTGCCGATCAGCTCGTCGCCGCTCTCACCGTTCACCGTCGCAATCAGAGCGACGCTCGCGTCGAATCCCGGGTCGACCAGCCGGAGCACCTCCTCGTGGGAGGGCGGTCGCCGGTGACAATGGAAGCGCTGGTAGGTGGTTTCCTCGGAGAGCCGGTAGAACAGATCCTGGAGCTTGTCCTCGTCCGAGATACGAACGGGCCGGATGGAGATTTTCGTTCCGGACTCGAGCTCGGCGACGGTGAGCTCTTCGCCCGGCAGCTCCGCGCGCGGCACGGCTTGATCGGGCAGCACGTATTTTCGCGCCTTCGCCGCGGCGACCAGCTCCGGGCGAAAATCCGGATGCGCAACCTCGATGAGCGCGGCGGCTCGCTGTCGAATCGTTTTCCCCCAAAGGTCGGCGATGCCGTACTCCGTCACCACCCACTGCACGTCGCCGCGGCTCGTCACGACGCCCGCCCCGGGCTCGAGCAGGGCTTGGATGCGGCTGACCTTTCCGTCCTGGGCTGTCGAAGGCAGCGCGATGATGGGTTTCCCGTCGCGGCTCCTCGCGGCTCCTCGGATGAAGTCTACCTGGCCCCCGATGCCCGAGAAGAATCGTCCGCCCAGCGTGTCCGACGCAACCTGTCCGGTCAGGTCGACGGCGAGCGCGGAGTTGATCGCCACCATGCGATCGTTCTGAGCGATGACGAAGGGATCGTTGGTGAAGTCGCTCGGCCGGAGCTCGACGGCGGGGTTGTCGTTGACCCATTCGTAGAGGCGCTGCGTTCCCATCACGAAGGAAGTGACGATCTTGCCCGGCAAGAGCGTCTTCCTGCGCCCCGTCGCCACGCCGGAGAGGACGAGATCGAGCACGCTGTCGGACAGCATTTCGGTGTGGATGCCGAGGTCGTGGTGGTGGGCGAGGGCGGTGACGACCGCGTGCGGGATCCTGCCAATCCCCGTTTGAAGGGTCGCGCCGTTCGGGATCAGGCTCGCGACGTGCCGGCCGATCGCGAGCGAGACCTCGTCCTCGGGCTCGGGTGCGAGCTCCAGCACGGGCGTTTCGACGGGAATGAGTCCGTCGATGTCGGCGACGGGGACGAACGAATCGCCGAACGTGCGCGGCATCAGCGGATTCACCTCGGCGAGCACCAGGTCGGCTGCCTCGACCGCCGCGCGTACGATGTCGACGGAGACGCCGAGGCTCACGTAACCACGAGCGTCCGGAGGGCTCACCTGAAGCAGCGCCACGTCGATGCGGACCCGCCGCGAGCGGATGAGCCGTGGGATCTCGGAGAGAAACACGGGCATGAAGTCCGCGCGACCCGCTTGCACTGCCTCGCGCACGTTCGGACCGATGAAGAAAGCCGAGTGCCGGAAGCGGTCGGCGAGCTCCGGTCGCACGTACGGAGCGCTGCCGAGCGTCAATAGATGCACGACGTCGTTGTCCGCGAGGTGATC
>DASXWF010000164.1:0-3300 GCA_036503835.1 Polyangiaceae bacterium
CGGTGGTTTGAGCGGGGGAAGAACCAGAGCGCGTGGCATGTTTGTAGCGGTTCGAAAGTTGGCACGACTCTACAATGAGCTCGTCCGCGGGGTGGGCCGGGAGGGCGGCACTGTGGGCAAACATCGCACTTTCGACCCGAAGTGAGCCGAAAAGCGCCTCCCGTCCTCGTCACTACCGCTTGAAGCAGATGCGTCCGTAACCGTGGCGTTCGATCGCACTTGCAAGGGGAGGGCAAGAGTGAAGAGGAGGCATAACGAGTGAACCGTTTGCGACGAAACGCCGCGACACGGGCAAGGCGCGCGTGTCGTCGAGACGCGGGCGGACTTCGAGCCTCGAAGCAATGCTGTGCGATTGCGGATTGAGCAAAGTTCGGTAACATGTCCCCTGTGAAGAAGTGTGGGGTCCTATCGATCGCGTTGACCCTCGGCTACGCCATGGGTTGCGGTTCCGATGAACCGGGGGGCGGGGATCCCGCTGCGGGGAACGGCGGCTCCACCGCAGGCCGCACCGGAACGGGCGGGACCGGCGGCACTGTCGAAGCCGGTGAAGGCGGCGAGGTCCACGGCGGTGCCGGCGGTAGCTCCGGCTCCGGTCCTCGTGCAGGTCGCGGCGGGACGGCGGGCAGAGGCGGCAATTCCGGGGACGCAGCCACGGGCGGCGACGCGGGCGCGGGCGCGGCCTCGACCACCGGCGGCACCTCCAGCAGCGGTGGCTCGAACAGCGGCGGCAGCGCGGGCACGAGCGGGAACGCGGGCAGCGGCGGCGAGGCCCCGGCTTGTCCGGAGTGTAACGGTCCCTGCACCGATTCCGGGGAGTGCGTCGAGTGCGTCGAAAGCACCCATTGCACGGGCGAGCTCGGCCATTGCGACACGGAGACCAACACGTGCGTCGACTGCCTGCCGAGCGAGGACGACTGTGGAGTCGGCAGCTTCTGCGACGAGACCTTCGAGTGCGTGCAAGGCTGCAGCGAGGCGGGCGACTGCGCGAGCGGCGTCTGCCGCTCGGACCACACGTGCCAGCGTTGCCTCGCCGATACGGAGTGCCCGGCCGGCGCGGTCTGCGGCTCGGGCACGTGTTCGGCGGCGTGCACGGACAGCGAGCAGTGTGAGTCCGGTTGGTCCTGCTGCGAGGGGCGCTGCGTCGACACGACGCGCGACATCGAGCACTGCGGCGGCTGCGGCGGCGTGAGCTCGCCCAACCGCTGCACGCTCGAGGATTTTTGCGGTGCCGGCGCGTGCCACGAAGTGAGCTTCGCGAACGTCTGCCAGACCGCGCTCTTCACCGCCGTCGACGACGGCATCGCGGAAGACACGCAAGCCGCTACGGCTCTGGCGCAGGCGCTGGTGGACGGCTGCTCGCCCGTGCCCGCGACCCGCACCGTGAGTCAGACCGCGACCGACATCCTGAATCCCGAGAGCGGGCGGCCGGTGGTGGGCGGCGGGGAGACTCTGCTCGTGGCCGGCGGCGCCTACGTCCAGAAGGTCTTGGGCTACCTGGAGAACCAGCGGATTGCGCCGCTCTTCTCCCGGGTGAGCGGGGACAACTTCGAGCTCGCGCGCGCGAGCGACGGCGGCGCCATCGCGAGCATTCCCATGGCGGGCGTGGATGGGCGCCACGACCTGCTCGTCATCCAGCTCGTCCGCGATCCGAGCAGCGGCACGCTGGTCTTCTCGACGTTCGGCTTCAGCGGCATCGGCACGCAGGCGGCCGTCTACTATTTCGAAAACTCCATCCTCCCGAACCCCACGAGCTACCCGCGCAAGTCGTACGTGTTCGAATGGACCGACGACGGCGACGACACCCCCGGCGCGGGCGACACGTTCACCCCGGTCAGCCTCGAGTGAGCTCGCGCTGAGCGCGCCGCTCCGCGCTCAGCGCGGGATGAACGAAATGTCGTCGACCCAGATGTCGTACGGCGTGCTCTCGGCGGGGATGCTGAATTCGAGAAAGCGAATGCGCTTCGGATCGAGCTCGAGCCGAGGGCCGCCCGGGTAGAGCTGGCGCAGCTCCTCCCAGCGGAAGCTGAACTTTTGCCAGGTCTTGCCGAGCTCCACGACCTTACGGTGGCTGTTGAAGCAGTCGGACTTGCAGAAGCCGCCGTACTTCGAGTCCTGTACGTCGATCATCTGAACGCCGATGCGCACCGTACCCTTGCCCTTCGCCCAGAGCTCGAAGCCCGCGTACGCGGAGGCGTCGTAGCAGGAAGCGTCGGAGAGCTCGGTGCCGAAGGTCACGCCCCACGTCATGAAGCGGCCGCCGCTCATGTGCAGGGCCTGCCTGCTGGACCCGCGCCCGCCGGCGATGCGTGACGGCAGGAGCGCGGAGTGGTCCGGCGGGTTCTGCTTGCCGGTGCCGTCGTCGTAGTTGGTCCAGCTGCCGCGGCGGCCGTCGAGCAGGAGCAACGCCGAGTCTTTCTTCTCCCAGTCTTCGATCAAAGGCGCATCGCCGCGCGCGATGACCAGGCTCGGGCATTGGGGGCGCGTCGCGCTGGTCGCGGACGGAGGCGGGAGCGGCGCGGCGGGGGACGCGACGCGCTCGGGCGCGGCCTCCGTGACGGGGGGATGCGGTTTGCGCGAGGCAAACAGCGCGAAGGCCGCCGCCACGGCGAGCGCGCCACCGACGGCGAACGGTACGAGCCGAGTCTTCTGAGGCCGGCGCTGCTGCTCGAGCACGGCGCGCCCGGCCTGGAGCGCGCGGCGCCGCGCGGAGGACGGAGCCACGTCGAGCTTCGCCGACTTCAAGAGCCGGCGTTCGAGCTCCGTGGCCTCTGCGTCGTTCGGATCTTCGGGATTCATCGCTTCCTCTGGGCAAATGCCTGGCGCGCCGAGAGCCGCCGGACGGCAGCCTGGAACTCCTCGCGCGCGGTGCGCAGGCGCGAGCTCACGGTGCCGATCGGGATCTCGAGCAGCTCGGAGATCTCGCGGCTCGGCAGCTCCTCGAGCTCGGACAGCAAGAACACCTCGCGCATCTCTTCGCTCATGCCGTCGAGGATCTCCTGGAGCAGCGGGCGCGCCAGGCGTAGCTCGCTGAGCTCCTCGGGGTCGAGCTCCTCGTTGGCTCGTTCGTCGATCGTGTCACTCGCGTCTTCGGGATGGCGGCGGACGCCGCGGCGGCGCGTGGAGGCGACCCGGCTCGCCGTGCCGAACAGAAACGCCCGTTCGCGCTCCTTCACGAAGTCGTCGAGCCGGCGCGCCGCCACGACGAACACCTCCTGCGCGGCGTCGTCGAGGTCCGAAAGCGGAACACCGAGCCGGCGCAGGCTCCGCCAGACGAAGTCGAAATGCTCGTCCAGCACGGCC
>DASXWF010000165.1:0-2718 GCA_036503835.1 Polyangiaceae bacterium
TCTCAACAGGAGCTCCTAGTAGACGGGCATACGCTGGGTCACGGTGGTCGCATGACACACTGAAGAGGACACGCGTGGAGGGGTGCGCTTCATCGACTCCACGTTGGTGTCATCTGGATGGGAGTGAGCAGTCGGTGTAGCGACGCTTTTTCAAGCGTAGCGCTCGGAGCCGGCTCTTGCGGGAGTTCGAGGCATCACTCCTCCCCCGACCCCGCCCCATCCCTCGGCGGCATCTCCTTCCTCGGCGGCGACTCTTTCGCAATCTCCTCCGCCCACGTGGGCGCATCCGCTTCCGCGAACTCCGCCGTCACCCGCCGCAGCCGCTCGAAAAAGTCGCGCGTCTCGAAATACCCCGACCCGCAACGCGCATGCAGAAACCCCATCGGTGTGAAGCGTCCGTCCTCCCAAATCTCGAGCGCGATGCGCAGCTCACCCTTCTCGATGAGCTCCCGACAGTGGCGGCAATGCGCGCGCCCGGACGGTGCCCTTCCGCTGCCCGCGAGGCGCACGAGCCGCGGATGATCGAGGCCGCTCTGCACGAAGGCGCGTAGGGCGTCGCGATCCGGAATGTCGGTGTCTGCGTGCTGATCGAGTGCGGGTCCAAATTTTTCGGGGCGGCGGAGGGCGGCGCAGTCGAGGTGGAACCAGCGGAAGGTTTCGCCCTCACCAAATGGGTTGGCGTCGGCTTCGCCGTAGCGAAGTACCCCTTTCTCGATGGTTCGGCCGCATCCACGGCATTTCGCGCGAGCACTCGTGGCGGTCTCGATTTTGTCCGGCACGAAAGTGGACATACCACTCTCGCGATCGTGTGCCGCTTTCGTGGCTCGTGAGCCGTGAGCGGTCTCGAAATATCGGTGAAATACGGCGGGGGCGCTGGCCGCCGTAGGGTGGGGCTGGTAAAAAGGTCGGCCGGCCGCGGGCCCGTCTCGCGCCGCCGGTGTTTCAGGGATTCGTGCTCGAGGTTCGTCAGGAGGTCCCATGGATTTGGAGCGGCAGGTCGGTCTGAGAGGTGACGGGCAGGTGATCGTGCCCGATCGGCGCACGATGATTCGTTCGATCGTGCTGAAGCTTTCAGCCATGGGTTTTCAGGTGCCCGAAGCGGTGGGCGATACCGAGGTGATGGATCTCGGGCGCGATCTGTTCGCGCGCTACCGCGAGCAGAGTCGGCTGCTGTCGGATCATCTGTGTCCCGTCGACCGCCGGGTGCAGGATTTCTTGGACGAGCTCTTCAAGGATTTGGGGGAGGACCGCTCGGTGCGGTTGCCGTCGGAGACGTTCATTCTCGATCGGTACGGGCTGGCGCGGGAGCTGTCGCTGCCGATCGACGCGGATCATTGGCACAACGAGCAGGTGACGAGTTATCGGCTCGATAACGGGGTGCTGCACAATCCGATCAATGATCGGCGCACGACGCAAGGTGTGTTTCACGTGGCCGAGGTGGGGTTCCCGGTGCCGGGCGATAAGGTCGGGGTGCCGCTGGTGGCGTACGCGCGCATGCTGCGCGAGGCGCTGAGGCCGCCGAGTCATTTGTTGCGGCTGCCGTTTACGGCGGAGTGGGATGAGCCGGTGGAGGCGATGGTGTCGCTGCTGTTGCGGCCGCTGGTGTGTCCCGCGGTTCCGCGCGTGTCGGGTGCCAAGCGGACGGAGGTGCGGTTTTTTGCGCCGGGCGGGTTGATTTCGAACCTGGATTTCGTGGAGTCGATCTTCGGAAATTGGGGGGATCCGCATCTGCCGGAGAACGACGCCGGGCTGGATGTCGAGGGTTGGACGGGGACGACGGGCTGCGTGATCCTGGCGCCGCACCTGACGCGGCTGAAGAAGAAGGATCTCGGGCTTCCGCACGTGAGCAAGGCGACGCCCGAGCAGCGCGCGAATGGGATGTGTTGGTCGAGCGAGGACGAGATCTACAACGGCGGGAGTCCGTTCAAGGTCACCGCGCGCAGTATGCGCGGGGTGATGGTGACGATCCTCGCGGACAATTACTTCGGCTACTGCAAGAAGGAGGTCAAGACGCAGATCAGCTTCAGCGCGAACCTCTACGGTGCCGCCGAAGAGGAGCACGCCGGCGGCGCGCTCGCGTTTTCGACGGTGAGTCTCGGCGATGGGTACGCGCCGGATGGGCGTCAGCTCGGCATCGAGCACCGGTTCACCGATGCGATCGAGCTGCTCGGTGATCGCGTGACGTGTCACGACGAGGGCTATGCGACCGACAATCTTTATCCCGACGTGCATTACGTGCCGGAAGACGCCGATTTCGACGTCAAGAAGCAGCAGGTGAGGTGGGCGCGCGGCGACGAAGAGTCGAAGGTGAAGCTCTTGCCGGGCCACGTGTACATCCTGCCGAACGGCTACAAAGTGCGCATGGCGAAGCACCCGGCGGCGCCGAGCTGGCGCCTCGTCGGCACGTCGCCGGAAGGTACGTTTTGTCACAAGCCGTGCACCGTGTCGGGCGGCGGCAAGTCGGAGATCAGCAAGAGCCTGAACGACGCGGTGCTCTACGGCCCGATCATGGTCCAGAATCTCGAGGAAGATCTCGCGCTGGTCGACGCGATCTTCAAGAAGGACTTCCTGGATGCCATGCCGTCGTTGCAGGTGCGCGGCAGCGGGCGTCCGCGGCCGATCCTCTCGAACGAGCGCTCGCTCGGTTCGGTGATCAAGCTGTTGACTCCGAACCCGGATTACACCCCCGAGTACAACGCCTGGCTCGAGAGTATTCCG
>DASXWF010000166.1:0-2335 GCA_036503835.1 Polyangiaceae bacterium
GATGACCCGCGCATGGAACGGGACTTCGTCTCGCCGGCCGAGCGGTCGCACCGTGCGCTGTTGAAGTGCGCGCAAGAGCTTCGCCTGCAAGTCGAGCGGCATGTCCGCGATCTCGTCGAGGAAGAGCGTGCCTCCCGACGCGTGGACCAGGAAGCCGCTGCGATCGCCGGAGGCGTCTGTGAAGGCTCCGCGCTGGTGTCCGAAAAATTCGGACTCCATCAAGTGACGCGGCACGGCGCTGCAGCTCACCCCGATGAAGGGGCCGCTCGCGTCGGGACCGTGCGCGTGGAGAGCGCGAACCACGAGCTCCTTGCCCGTCCCGCTCTCACCGTGGATCAACACCGTGACGCTCGAGGCGGCGATGCGTTCCAGACGATCGCGCAGCCGCTGCATCGCCGGGCTCTCCCCGACGATCTCCGGGAACGGCGTCGACTCGGGGGTGCGCCCGCTGCGCAGCCGATCGAGATCGCGCTTCAACTCGCCGGTCTCCGCGACGTCGAGCACACGCGCGAGCACCGCGTCCGGATCGTCACCGCTCGGGACGAAGTCGGTCGCGCCGGCGTGGATCGCCCCGATCGCGTCCTCCACGGACGGCGTCGCCCCGAGCACGACGATGTCGTGCGCTGCCTCGAGCTCGCGGATGCGCCGGCAAATGCCCGCAACATCCTCGCTCTGCGCGGGTAAGACCGCCACGCTGAAGCGCGCCCCCTGCGCCTCCTCGGGTGATCCCACGTTCGTGATTTCGAATCGCCGCCTCAATATGGTGTCGACGTTCCCCGCCAGTTGGCCCCTCTGGTCGACCACCAGAATTTTCGTGGTCATGGATGGAGAATCGCATCATCCGTGCTTCCGGGCAACCCCACGGCAGTTCGGGTGAAGGAGGGGTGTTTCAGGCCTTTCGGTGGGACGAATGGTGAGGGGCTGTTGCAGAATGCCGCGCTCCAATTCGCCTCATGGGGATTGACTTTCCTCATGCAATTCGCGGAGTGCCGGCGCCTGGCCCGTGGCAAACTCAGGCTCGGGGGGCAGCGTCCTTTCGGCTGGTCGCACTCTGGAGCAAGCATGACGACCCAAAGTCCCATCCCTCCCGTAAAACGACAAGTCGCGTTCGACGACGTGCTCCCGGCCACGCTCGTCTTGAGCACGCTGCGCGCCCTGCGGCGCGGTGACTTCGAAGCGTCGCTGCCGCTCGGGTTCACGGGCATCGCGGGTGAGATTGCTCAAGAGCTCAACGACGTCGCGGCGTTGAATCGCCGCCTGGCGCTCGAGCTCGCGCGCATGAGCACGGTCGTGGGCAAGGAGGGCAAGCTCGCCCAGCGGGCTTCGCTCGGCGAGGTCGGCGGCTCCTGGGCTTCCTGCGTCGAATCGGTGAACGTCCTGATCGAGGATCTCGTGCAGCCGACGAACGAGGTCGGACGCGTGATCGGCGCGGTGGCGAGCGGCGACCTTTCGCAGATGATGACGCTCGAAATCGAGGGCCGCCCGCTGCGGGGCGAGTTCCTGCGCAACGCCAAGATCGTGAACGGCATGGTCGAGCAGCTCGGCTCGTTCGCGAGCGAGGTGACGCGCGTGGCGCGCGAGGTCGGCACGGAAGGCAAGCTCGGAGGCCAGGCCAAGGTGAAGGGCGTCGCCGGTACCTGGAAGGATCTCACCGACAACGTGAACTTGATGGCGGGCAACCTCACCACGCAGGTGCGCAGCATCGCCGAGGTGACGACCGCCGTCGCGCTCGGCGATCTGTCGAAGAAGATCACCGTCGACGTGAAGGGCGAAATCCTCGAGCTCAAGAACACCATCAATACCATGGTGGATCAGCTGAACTCGTTCGCGAGCGAGGTGACGCGCGTGGCGCGCGAAGTCGGCACCGAAGGCAAGCTGGGCGGTCAGGCGCAGGTGCCGGGCGTGAGCGGTACCTGGGAAGCGCTCACCGACAGCGTGAACTTCATGGCGTCGAACCTGACCGATCAGGTGCGCAACATCGCGGAGGTGACGACGGCGGTCGCGACCGGCGACCTGTCGAAGAAGATCACGGTGGACGTGCGCGGCGAGATCCTCGCGCTGAAGAACACCATCAATACCATGGTGGATCAGCTGAATTCGTTCGCGAGCGAGGTGACGCGCGTGGCGCGCGAGGTCGGTACCGAAGGACAGCTGGGCGGCCAGGCGCAGGTGCCGGGCGTGAGCGGCACCTGGAAGGATCTCACCGACAGCGTGAACTTCATGGCGTCGAACCTGACCGATCAGGTGCGCAACATCGCGGAGGTGACGACGGCGGTCGCGACCGGCGACCTGTCGAAGAAGATCACGGTGGACGTGCGCGGCGAGATCCTCGCGC
>DASXWF010000167.1:0-3329 GCA_036503835.1 Polyangiaceae bacterium
GTCGCTCTGATCGTCGAGCCAGCGGTAGCTGAAGCCCCACCAGTCGAACTCGCCTTTTCTCACGAGCAGCCGCGTCTCGATGAGCTTGCCGGCGAGCGCGAAGGTCTTCATGAACACGGTGCCGACGGGGAAGTCCCAGTCGCCGTCGTCCTGTCCCGTACCGCCCTGCTCGGGCGCTTCGCATTCGTCGGGCGTGGCGGTGCAGTTTCGCACGTGGATGTTCATGCCGTCCGGGAGGGCGATGAAGCGATGCTTCTCCGCGTTGTCCGACCAGAGCGGGCTCGCGACGGCGTAGGGCAAGAGCGTCGGGGCGGGTTTGGTGGGATCCGCGGGATCGACGCAGCCGGATTCGCTCAGCAGCATCGGTTGGGCGCTCGTGGTCGCGGGCGGGAGGCAGGTTTGCCCGGTAGGACGTGCCTCGATGCCCCACGTGGGCGGCGCCCCCGTGGTGCCGCCGGTCCCCGCGGTGACGCCACCGCCGCCGGCCACCGCGCTGCTACCACCCTGGGCGCCCGCGGTTCCCCCGGTGCTCCCCCCGTTGCCCGCGGCACCTGCCAGGCCAGCTGTGCCGCCGTTCGGCGCGCCCGCCGGCGTGCCGTCGTCGGAGGGAGAATCATCGCTACAACCGGTGAGCAGCGACGCGAGCGCGGGGGCCGCGATCAGGCAAGTCGAAAGGGAAAGGGCGAACGAACGCACGAACGAAGCTCCTCGCGCTGGGATGGGAGAGCTCCAGCGTAGCGCGGGATAGGAGCGCGGGGTTGCTTTTCGCGAATGGCACGCGCCATGCATCGACTCGAGGCATGAGACCCGTACTTCCGCGCATCGTGACCGGGCTCGGGGCGGGTTTCGTCGCGACCCTGGCGATGTCATTGGTCGTGGCGGGCGGAAAGCGATTGGGCTTGCTGGGTGAACCGCCACCGCGGCGCATCGTCCGGCGCTTCCTCGAGCGCGGAGGTTGGCGCAGACCGCGCCCTGCCGCGCTGAGCGTGAGCGCGCTCGCGGCGCATCTCGGGTTCGGCGCGTCGATGGGCGGCATCTATGGCGTGCTTCCGGCGCGGACTCATTCGCCGCTCGGCGGCTGGGCGTTCGGCATGTTGGTTTGGGCGGCGAATTACGCAGGCTGGCTGCCGAAGGCGGGTCTCATGCCGCGTCCCCTGTTGGATAGGCCGGGTCGGCCGAGCACCATGGTCGCCGCGCATCTCGTGTTCGGTCGCGTGCTGGCCGCGGTGTTAGGACGGCGGCGCCGCCAATCGCTCGCGGGAAAGAACGTGCTCCTGACAGGAGGCAGCCGCGGGCTCGGGCTCGAAATCGCTCGCGTGCTCGTCGCCAAGGGCGCGCACGTCGCGCTCGTGGCGCGCGATGCCGAGGCGCTCGAGCGTGCCGCCGCCCTGCTGCGCCAACGCGCGCGTCCGGGAGTGCGAATTTTCGTCGAGGCGTGCGACGTGACCGAGCCCGGTGCGATCGGGCCGCTGCTCGACCGCCTGCGCGCGGGGCTCGGGCTCGTCGATGTGCTCGTCAACAATGCCGGCGTCATCCAGGTCGGTCCGCTCGACAGCATGAGAGTGCAGGATTTCGAGCAAGCGACGCGCATCCACTACTTCGCGCCGCTCGAGCTGATGCTGGGCGTGCGTGCGGACATGCGCGCGCGCGGCGGCGGGCGCATCGCGAATGTCGCCTCGATTGGCGGTGCGGTTTCGGTACCGCACCTGTTGCCCTACTCGGGCAGCAAGTTCGCTCTGGTCGGACTCTCCCGCGGCATGCGCACCGAGCTCGCGGCGGACGGAATCGTCGTCACCACGGTCCTGCCGGGCCTCATGCGCACGGGCAGCCCCCGAAACGCCTCCTTCAAGGGTGAGCACCGGAAGGAGTACGCCTGGTTCAAGCTCGCGGATTCCTTGCCGATTGCGTCGATCTCTTCGCAACGCGCGGCACGGCGCATCGTCCGGGCGCTCGAATACGGTGAGTCGGAAGTCGTGCTCGGCTGGGCAGCCCAAGCTGCGGCTCTGGCGAGCGGCGTGGCACCGGGCCTCGTCGCCTCGGCCCTTGGCCTCGTTCATAGACTCCTGCCCAGCGGCGACGATCCGACCGAGCTCCGAGGTTACGAGTGCGAGTCGAACCTCGTACCTCGCGGGTTGACCCTGCTCACGGATCGAGCGGCGATTCGCAACAACGAGCGCTGACGGCGCGCCGGGAACTCGCTGATTGGTTCGACACGACGGCCCCCTTGCCAAGGGGGTGTTTCGAGGGGCTGAGCCGGAAACGGACGCCGCTCCCACTAGGCTCGGATGCTGCGTGTCGTGACTCTCGGAGCGCTTGCGTGGTGCTGGGGCGCGGCCGGCTGCAATGCCAATCCCGTTGCGGACATCGCCATCGCATGCCGGGATGATTCGGAGTGTCCCTCGAACGAAATCTGCAAGCTCCGGATTGGATCCATGGAGCGGCCGGCCTTCGTGCGTCCGACCGAATGTCCCATTGACTTTCCGACCTGTGCCGACGACTCGATGTGCCCGAGCGGTACGCTGTGTTTCAGCTCCGATCACATACCGTACGTCGCCAAATTCATCAGTTGCGAGCTTCCGCCGAGCGTGTGCTTGCCTCCGTGCCCGGAGACGAGCTGTTGGGCGGACGAAGCCTGCGAAGCGGACGGCGCGTGCCGGCTCACGAGCTGCGACGAGGAAGGCGCGCTGGCCTGTTCGGCGCTGTGGGTGTGCGACCCGCCCGGCGCCGCCGGTGAGCCGCTGGGGCCCGCACTGGGTGGGGTCGAAGTCGATTCGCCCATCGCCGCGCGCGAGATTCGGCGCGGCTGCGTTCGCCTGCGCTGCGACGAGGCCGGCGGTTTCACCTGCAAAGACAGTTGGGGCTGCGATCCGGAAGACGCGACCGACCCCTCCGGTTGCGTGCCGCTCCCTTGCTCGGAAACGGGACACTGCTCCGACGACTCACGAATCTGCGCGCCCTCGAGCGCTGGTCCGCGCCCCGCAGGTTTGGACGTGCACGGTTGCGCTTTCCGAAACTGCGAAGAGGGCGTGAGTTGCGAGAACGTGATCGCGGGCGTGCACGTATCGCACTGTGATGTCGGTGCACCGACGGCGAACGCCTACGGCTGTGTCACGCTGCCGTGCGATCTTTCCGGTGGCGCTTGCTGGGGGAAGTACGTCTGTGATCCGGGCGCCGCCGCGGCAGACGAGCGTGGCTGTAGAAGTCCCACCTGTGCGGACGGCGTTACCTGCCCGCGGGACAACATTTGCGATCCGTCCGCGCCCGCTGCCGATGCGCTGGGCTGCGTTGCAGGAGCGGCGGGGGCCGCGGACGGATCGCAAATGTTGTCC
>DASXWF010000168.1:0-3756 GCA_036503835.1 Polyangiaceae bacterium
GTCGTGCCACCGGCGCCACTCGCGGTCCCACCAGAGTTGGTAGCGCCGCTCGCGCCGCTCATCGTGCCACCCGAGTGGGTCGTACCCGCCGAGCCGCCGTTGCTGCCTGCGCTGCCCGCTGCGGCGATTCCGGCAGATCCAGCGGCTCCGCCCGCGGCGCCCGAGCCGCCGCGAGCGCCCGCGGCGTCGTCGTCCGACGATGAAGCAGCGTCCGAACACGCCGCGCAGAGGACGACCAGCGAAGCAAGCGCGACGGGACGGCGAAGGACGCGGAGACCGTGTTGAACGTGCATCTTGGGCCTCAAGGTGTCGTATGCAGGGTCGCCCAACCGTGGGCTGGAACGTCGAACCGGTAGAGCGCGCCCCCCACGCCGAGCGTCGTCGTCTTCGGAGATTCGCTCTTGTTGTAGATCTCCGTGACGATGCTGCCGTCGACGTTTTGAAAAGCGATCGCGTCGGTGCTGCCGCTCACCTGGACGCGAGTCGCGCCGGGCGCGACGAACCCGGAGAAGTGCCGGAAGGCGTAATAGGCGGGCGTGACGATGAGCTGCTTCGCTGCGCGATCCACCGTCAAAAGCGCGTTCTGCGGCCAGTTGTCCAGGCTCTTACCGGTCGTGTCGAGCACCATGTTCCAGGCGCTGTACGAGTTGACGCCGGCGACGATCCAATCCCGGATGAGCTGCCAGCTTTCCTCACCGTAGAGGTGGTCGTTCTGCGGCTGGTCGGGGTCGTAGCGACTCTGGTCCCAATACGGAGTCTGAAAATTGTAGTTCCCGCACTTGTGCTCCGTCTGCATGACGGGAGCCTTCTCCGCCAGCGTGGCGACGGCTGCCTGGAGGTTCCATTGCACGCCGAAGCCCTTCGTGTAGGCCATCGCCGCGGCGTCGTTGGCGAGCGCCTTGGCGATGTTGGTGTCGTCGGGGTCCTTCGACATCGTTCCACACCAGATCTCGGCCGTGAGGTTGCGCGCCGCGAACGTCGGCCCCAAGTAGGTCTTGATGAAGTCGATGAAGAGCGCCTGTGTCCAGCGGACTCTGGCGTACCCGGGCTCGTTCTGCGGGTGAATCGCCTCGATCACGAGGCCTTCTTTCTCGTACTCCTCCACGAACCTCGCCATGTAAAGAGCGTGCGCGCCGAGTGTCTGCGCGTCGCTCTTCATGCTCGACCCGCTCATCATCCAGGACGGCACGACCCACGGGCTCGCCCACAGCCGGATGTCGGGTTTGATCGCGAGCGCCGCCTTGACGTACGGGATGAGCTTCTCGCGGTCGCGAGCGATCGAGAAGTCGTTCATCTCGTAGTCGCCGGCGGTCTCGGCGAGCGTGTACCAGCTCATCGCGTAGTCGCTCGCTCCGAGCGGGAGCCTTCCGTAGACGAAGTTCGCACCCTCGTGCGCGTCGAAGAGGAGCTTCAGCGCTCGCGTGACCTCCTCGGCACCGAGCACCGACAACGCGTCCCAACCCATTTCGTTGAACGTCCCGCCGAATCCGGTGAACTGCTGGTAACGCGTGTTCGCGTCGACCGTCAGGTCGGCCGTGCCGCTGGCCATCACGGTCAGCGCGCCTTCCGTATTCCAGTAGTCGTTCGGGCCGGAGGTGACGAACGCCGGCAACCCGGCAGCTCCGCTCGATCCGGCTGCTCCCGCCGTTGCGCTGCCGGCGCTCCCCGAGCTCCCGCCGCCACCGCCCGTCACGCCTGCCTGGCCACCCGCAGTCGCGCCCGCGCTGCCGGCCGTACTCCCTCCCGAGCCGCCGCCGGGCAAACCGGCCGTATTGGATCCCGCGCCTCCGCCAGTAGTGGCGGCGCTACCGCCGCTGCCGCCCACCGAGCTTTGCCCCCCGCCGGCCGTGACGCTGCCCGCGCCGCCGCCGACCGAGTTGCCGCCGTGGTTGCCGGCTGCGTTCTCTCCCGCGCTGCCCGCGCCGAGACCGCCCGAGCCGGCGCCGTGCGCCGGGTCGCCGTCGCGAGAGGAAGGCTCGGACGCACACGCAGCGGCCACGAGCAGCAGCGCCAGGCCGGCGGCCGAAAGCTGCGAAAACGAGATCACTTTTCCAGCAAGAAGGAAGGCTCGGGGCACACTCACCGCCTCATGGCGCAGTGGGTATGACCCCGGCGAATCCGTCACCGTCCACCTCGGGAAACTCTCGTTTTCTGATCGGTCGGCTCGCGAACACCCCTACGCGGCGAGGGCCGCCCGCCTCGCGCGCCGCGCGCCGGCGAGCAGCCCCAGGAGTACGAGCCAGAGGCCGGGGGTAGCTCCACTCGCGGCGCGCGCTGCGAGCCTGCAACCGCCCTCGTGGGACGTTTCCGCCACGGTGGGCGGCGGCGGTTCGCTTTCGTCCTCCAGCGCCACATTGTCGATTTGAAGCAAGTAGCTCACGAGCAGGCCGCGCTCGGCGTCCGAGAGCGCGCGCGTCGCGCCGTGACGATCGTCCGGGTTGCGAGCGCCGACTACCTCGAGCAACGTGGGCGCCGAACCGTCGTGCAGGTACGGCGCCGTCTCCCAGATACCGCGGAGCGTCGGCGTGTCGAGGCCCGCGAGCGGCTCGCCCAAGCGCCGTCCCGAGGTCGCTTGCAGCGTACCCACGTCGTGCAACATGCCGAGCGGGCTGTCGGTGAAGTCTGCGCCGGCGTGGCACGCGGGGCAGCCTGCGCCCTGGAAGATCTCGAGTCCTCGCCAGCCGTCCTCGCTGAGCGAGCCGTCGGGGTCGCGGTGAGGGCTCGGTGAGACCCGGTCGAGCGAGGTGACGTACTCCGAGAGGGCGTCGAGCTCCGGGCTGAAGCCCGCTTTCGCGTCGCCGAGGGTCGTGTTGCGAGTTCCCTGGAGGAACTGCTCCTCCTGCAGAAAGCCGGTGCCGCCGAAAGCGTTGCGGATGTCGTGCTCGAAGTCCTGAACTTCGTCGAAGTTCGCGCTCCAGTGCAGGCGTCCCTGGCCCGTGCCGCGCCGCCCGAGCAGGGACGTCGTGTTGCGCAGGCCCTCGCCGCGATCGGTGAAATCCCACACCCGGCCGTCCTCGAACCCGTCGAGGTGGCAGACGGCGCAGCTGATGTAGCCGTCCTTCGTCATGCGCAGGTCGGACGCGTCGTAGAAGATCTGCTTGCCGCGCAGGACCGCGCCGGGAAGCTTCTCGGAGGAGGAAACCACGACCTCACCCACCTTCTCGAGCGCGAAGCTCGTGGACGCGAGCACGGGTGCGGCGTCCAGCACGACCACCGAACGCGACAGGAAAGCATTCAGGTAGAGCCGGCCGGCGTCGTCGAACGCGAGGCCGTCCGGCGCCTTGCCGAGGTTCATGGCACCGGCGACGATCCTGCGATCGTAGGCGTCGAGCACTTCGATGCCGTTGTTGCCGAGAAGCGCGACGAACGCGTAGTCCCCGATCGGCGAGAAGGCCAAGGTCAGACCGAGCGCGCGGTTGTTGAGACCGACGCGCTGTTCCAGCGCTTCCCGGTTGCTCGCGAGGTCGACGAGCGACACGATCGAGCGCACGCTGGTCTCGAAATCCAGCGCGAGCCCGTCGCGCGCCAGACCGCGCAACACGTTGTCCTTCTTCGAAGGCACCCAGAGCGCCGAACCGTCGGGACTCGGGACCACGGAGCGCAAGTAGTTGGGTACGCCGCGCGCGGTCGCCTCGGTGTCCGGGCCGGGGTCGACCGCGAGGACGAGACGGCGTCCGACCGTCAGCGAGGCGGTGTCGAGCTCCACGATCTCGCCGCCCTCCGCAGGGGAGATCAGCCGCGACACGAACAGCCGGC
>DASXWF010000169.1:0-6419 GCA_036503835.1 Polyangiaceae bacterium
GAGCTACGGACACGGGCGCCGCGGCCTGTGCGGGCGCGGCCGCCACCGCCGCAACCGACCCGGGCGCGTGAATCGGAGGCGCGGCCGACGCGGGGGGCGGCTCCACCGGGGCCGCGCTGGCGCCCACGTTGAGATCCGCCACCGCGCGAGCCAGAGCGAGAGCACGCAGATCGTTGCCCGCGTCACCGGCAGCCTCGGCTGCACGGCGCACCCAGCGGACGGCTTCGCGCAGATCGCCTTGCGCGTTGAAGATCGCGGCCGTTTCGAGTGCGGTGGTGATGTCTTCGCCGTCGTCTGCCAGCGGTTCGGGAACGGAAAGGCTCGGTGCGCTCATGAAGGGATCCGTGAGGTTGGGGGCTGAGAGACTAATGCGAGGTGGGCGGCGTTGCAATCACACTGAAATTCCGAGCATACTCGCCCATCTGGCTCCCACGCCCCTCGAGCAGGTCAAGCGCTACTACGACCGAAACACCCGGCGCTTCGAGCGCTTCGGGCACGGCAAGGACACCGGGGCGATCCACCGGGCGGTCTACGGCGAAGGGGTCCGGTCCCGCGGGGAGGCGCTCGAGTACGTCGATCGGCTGGTGCTGCGCGAGCTTTTGACGCTCGCCGGGCGTTTCGCGGCGCCGTATTCGGTCCTCGATCTCGGCTGCGGGGTCGGAGCGAGTCTGCTCTTCCTGGCGCGCCACGCGGACATTCGCGGGACGGGCGTCACCCTGAGCGGCGTGCAGGCCGCGCGCGCGAGCGAACGCATCGCTCGCGCCGGCGCGAGCGAGCGCGTGCGCTGCTTGCAGGCGAATTTCCTCGAGCTCCCGCCCGAGCTCGGCGCTGCGGCGCTCGCGTTTTCGATCGAAGCGTTCGTGCACGCTCCGGACCCGGACGGGTACTTCGCGTCGGCGGCGCGCCACGTGGCAGCGGGCGGACTGCTCGTCGTGTGCGACGATTTCCTCGCGGAAAGCGCGGATCGCTCGCGCTCCGCGCAGTCGCCCCGCGAGCGGCGCATCCTGGACGAAGTGCGGAGCTCCTGGCTCGCGCACACGCTGGTGACCGCCCCGGCCGCGGCGCAACGGGCCGGGGCCGCCGGGTTTCGCCTCGAGCGGAACGACGATCTCACTCCGCTCCTCGAGCTCCGCCGGCCGCGCGATCGTCTGATCGCGACGGCGGTCGCGCTCGGACGTCCCCTCGGGATTCCGGGTTACGCGTGGCGCGCGCTGGTCGGGGGGAACGCCTTGCAGCAAGGCTTGCTCGGCGGGCTCATCGAGTATCGGTTCCTGGTGTTTCGCCGCACCTGACTTGCCGGAGTCGTACTACTCCCACCCGCACTTCTCGCCCTTGTTCTGCTCGTCGAGCCAGGCGGAGAGCGGCGCGTAGTAGTCGAGGATGGCGGTCGCATCCATGTTGCGCTCCCCCGAGATCTCGGCGAGCGCGTCCGCCCACGGCTTGCTCGCGCCGAGCTTCAACATCGCCATCAGCTTCTTGCCGGCCTCCGCGTTGCCGTAGATCGAGCAGCGGTGGAGCGGGCCGGTCTGGCCGGCGGCGCGGCAGAGCGCGCGATGGAATTGGTATTGGAGGATGCGCGCGATGAAATAGCGCGTGTAGGGAACGTTCGCGGGCACGTGATACTTCGCGCCCGGATCGAAATCCGCCTCGCTGCGCGCGACGGGCGGCGCGACGCCCTGGTACTTCTTGCGGAGCTCCCACCAGCTCGCGTTGTACGCGGCGGGCGCGGTGCGGCCGTCGAACACGCGCCAGCGCCACTCGTCGACCAGCTTGCCGAAGGGCAAGAACGCGACGCCGTCGAGCGCGCGCTCCATCAGCTCGTTGAGATCCGCTTTCGGATCGTCCGCCACCCGATCGATGAGTCCGATCTGCTTCAGGTACGCCGGGGTCACGCTGAGCGAGAGCGTATCGCCGATGCCTTCGTGGAACCCGTCGTTCGCGCCCGCCTGAAACAGGGCCGGGAGCTCGTGGTACTGCTGGTAATAGTAGTTGTGGCCGAGCTCGTGATGGATCGTGAGAAAGTCGTCGCGCTCCACGCGGATGCACATCTTGATCCGGAGATCGCCGGTCAGGCCCACGTCCCAGGCGCTCGCGTGACACACGACCTCGCGATCGCGCGGCTTCACGAACAGGCTGCGGTCCCAGAAGGTCTTCGGCAGCGGCGCCATGCCGAGCGAGACGAAGAACTTCTCCGCGGTCTCGACCATCTTCTTCCAGTCGTACTTCTTCTCGACGAGCTTCTTCGTGAGATCGACGCCGCCGTGACCGGGGTACGGCTCGAGCAGCGGATAGAGGTGCTGCCACTCCTGCGCCCACATGTTGCCGAGCACGTGCGCGGGGATCAGGCCCGACTCGGGGACCTTGTCCTTGCCGTACTTGTCGGCCAGCTTGCCGCGGACGTAGCAGTGCAGCTTCTCGTACAGCGGGCGCACGGCGTCCCAGAGCCGCGCGGTTTCGCGCTCGAAGTCGGCCGCGCTCATGTCGTAGCCGCCCTTCCAGATTTCGGACATGTCCTGGAAGGCGATCTCGCGCGCGCCTTCGTTGCCGAGGGCGACGAGCTCGGCGTACCGGTCGCGCATGGGCGGTGAAATGGTGTGCCAGCCGCGCCAGGCTTCGAGCAGAAGGTCGTAGTTTCGTTCCTTGGCGATCAGCTGCGACAGCTCGTCGAGCGTCAGGCACTCGCTCTGCTTGTCGTCGCCCTTGCCCTTGAGCTTCGGCGAGCAGTACTTGCCCTTGCCGTAGACGCTCTCGAGCTCGCTGCCGATCTGCGCGAGCCGAGCGCGCTTCTGCGGATCGCTCGGCGCCGGCACGCCGGCCGAGAACCTCAAGAGATAAAGGGCGCGCGCGGTCTCGGGCGGAAGCGGGAGCCCCGCGAAGCGTTGCGCCTCCTTCACCTTGCGCGTCGTGAACTCGAGCAGCTTCTCCCGCGCCTTCGACTCGAGGTACTCGCTGTCCTCGTTGATGTACGTGGACTTCACCCAGCCGGCGCGGTCGGAGTCCTCGATCAGCCGGCGCAGCTCCTCGTTCGTGTCGCGCACGAACGCCACCGCTTCCTGCACGCCGGGAGCGGCGCTCGCCGCCGCCGCGGGCGCGGGCGCCGCGGGCGCGCAGGGCGCCGGGCTTGCTTGCGGACCACAGGCGCTCGCGCCGGTCACGAGGGCGAAGACTGCGAGCGGGAGCGCTGGAACACGCTGACGGACTGGGCGGAAGGCCATGGCGGACCGAGCCTACCGTAGTAAAAAGGGCGCCTCCAAGTGATCGTCCTCTTCTCGGCGCATCCC
The DNA here is from genome assembly GCA_036503835.1 of Polyangiaceae bacterium. Classification (GTDB taxonomy): domain Bacteria; phylum Myxococcota_A; class Polyangia; order Polyangiales; family Polyangiaceae; genus PMG-095. The sequence continues at coordinate 3,282 of DASXWF010000169.1, forward strand.
TATCCGGACCGCTCGCGCGCGAACCGGGCATTGCTCGAGGCCGTGCGCGATCTGCCGGATCTCGAGATCCGCTCGCTCTACGACCTCTACCCGGACTTCGACATCGACGTGCCGACCGAGCAGGACGCGCTCACGCGGGCCGCCGGCATCGTCTGGCAGCACCCGATCTACTGGTATTCCGTGCCCGGCCTCTTCAAGCACTGGTTCGACAAGGTGCTCTTGCGCGGCTGGGCGTACGGCGAAGGCGGCACCGCGCTCGCCGGCAAGCGCTGCCTCTGGACGCCCACCACCGGCGGCGACCCGTCCCTGTATCAGCCCGGCGCGATCCACGGTTTTCCGTTCTCGGCCTTCGTGCCGGTCGTGGAGCAGACCGCGCGCTTCTGCGGCATGCGCTGGGAGGAGCCTTTCATCGTGCACGGATCGCATCGCATCTCGGATCAGGCGCTCGACGAGACCTGCCGGCGCTACCGCGCGCGCCTGCTCGCGCTCGGCGAGCAGCTGCGGACGGCGGCGCCGGCCGGAGCGCGGAGCGAGGCATGAGCGACGAACACACGATGCTGCGCAACGCGCTCGTGTACATGGGCGCGGCGGTCGTGTGCGTGCCGCTCGCGAGCCGCCTGAAGCTCGGCTCGGTGCTCGGCTACCTCGCGGCCGGCTGTTTGATCGGGCCGTTCGGGCTGCGCTTCATCGAGGATCCCGAGGCCACCCTGCGCTTCGCCGAAATCGGCGTGGTGCTGATGCTGTTCGCGATCGGGCTCGAGCTCGACCCGCGCCACCTCTGGACGATGCGCCGCTCCGTGTTCGGCGGAGGGGCGCTCCAGCTCCTTTCCTGCGCGCTGCCGCTCGCTGCGGGCGCGCTGCTCTTCGGCCTGTCGTGGCAGGCGGCGCTCGTGGTCGGGCTGTCGCTGAGCCTGTCGTCCACCGCCGTCGCCATGCAAACGATGGCGGAGAAGAACCTGCTCGCGGCGCCGGTCGGCCGTACCTCCTTCGCGCTCCTGCTCTTTCAGGACATCGCCGCAATCCCGCTGCTCGCGCTCGTGCCCCTGCTCGGCAACCACGTGGAGCACGGCACGGGCAGCGGCTGGCTGAACGCGGGCAAGGTGCTCTCCGCGATCGTCGCGGTCTTCGTGATCGGGCACTTTCTGACGCGCCCGATCCTGCGCGCGATCGCGCGCACCGGGCTGCGCGAGGTGTTCACGGCGTTCACGCTGCTCCTGGTGCTCGGGATCGCGCTGCTCATGGAAGCCGCCGGAATTTCGATGGCGCTCGGAGCCTTCCTCGCCGGTGTGCTGCTCGCGGGCTCGGAGTACCGGCACGCGCTCGAGACCGACATTCAGCCGTTCAAGGGGCTCCTGATGGGCCTGTTCTTCATCGCCGTCGGCATGCGCGTGGACTTCAGCCTGTTCGCGGAGAAGCCGGGGCTGGTGCTCGCGCTCGTGCTCGGGTTCCAGATCGTGAAGGTGCTGGCGCTCCGCGGCATCGCGGGGCCGCTCGGCGTCACCGCGCGCCAGCGCTGGCTGTTCCCGGCGCTCCTGGCCCAGGGGGGCTAGTTCGCGTTCGTGGTGTTCGGAATCGCGCACACCGCCGGCGTGCTGTCGAAGGAGTGGACGGCGCTCTCGACGCTCGCGGTCGCGCTTTCGATGGCGCTGACGCCGATCCTGCTGCTCGTCCACGATCGCCTGTTCGCGCGGGCCCGGGCGAGCGCGGAGCGGGAGCCGGACGCCATCGAGGACGAGCGAACCCCCGTCATCATCGCCGGCTTCGGGCGCTTCGGGCAGATCGTCGGACGCTTGCTGTTCGCGAGCGGCATCAAGGCGACGGTGCTCGATCACGACCCCGACCAAATCGAGCTCTTGCGCCGCTTCGATTTCAAGATCTACTACGGCGACGCCACGCGGCTGGACCTCCTGCACGCGGCGGGGGCCGGGAACGCCAAGCTGCTCGTGATCGCCATCGACGATCAGGAGAAGAGCGTGCAGCTGGCAGAGGCCGTGCGCGAGCACTTTCCGTCGCTTGCGATCGTGGCGCGAGCGCGCAACATCGCGCACTGGCAGAAGCTTCGCACGCTCGGCGTCGAGGTCGTGGAGCGCGAGACGTTCGAGGCCGCCGTCAACGTCGGCCGCGCCGCGCTCGAGAAGCTCGGCGTACGCCCCTACGAGGCGCGCGAGCGCGCCGACCAGTTCCGCCGCCACAACCTGCGCTCGCTCGAGGACATCCTGCCGCACTGGCAGGACGTGGAGCGCCGAACGCACATGGCGCGCTCGGCGCGCGAACAACTCGAGCGCCAGATGGAGACCGACCGCGCCGAGCTCGATCGCCACGGCGGACACGGCTGGCAGGACGAGCGCGCGGAGCAGGAACCGACGTGAAGCCCGAGCAAGATTCCCCGCCCGAAGGCGACCCGAAAGCCCCGGATTCCTCCCCGGAGAGCGACGCGAAGGCCGCTGCTTCCGCCCCGAAAAGCGACGCGGAACCGGCCGATTCCCGCCCCGAGAAGGCCGCGGGCGCCCGGCGCACGAAGCGCGCGTCGCGGCGCACGAAATCTCGCCGCAAGCAGCCCCAGCGCAAGCCCTGGCAAAGCTACCTGCGCCCGACGCTCCTGTTCGTGCTCGCGACCTTGCTGCTCTCCGCGATGGTCAACGTCCGGTACCCGTCCGACGAGCCGCGCCTCTGGTACTTCATCCCCTCGTCGGACATCGCGATCATCTTCGTCTTCTTCGCGATGATGGGCCTCCTGCGCGAGAAGGTGCCGAAGTGGGCGTTCGGCGTGATCGTGGGCTGGCTGTTCCTGGTGCGGGTCCTGCGTCTCGGTGACGGTATCCAGCAGCGCTACTTCGAGCAGCAGTTCACGCTCTACACCGATCTCCCGCTCGTGCCGGAGGCCGTTCGCTTCGTCTGGTCGACGCGGAGCTTCTGGCAATTTTCGCTGGGCCTGATCGGAGCGCTCGCCGGCCTCGCGGCGCTCGGCTACGGCTCCTACAAGGCGCTACGGCTCGCGGACCAGTACCTGCGCGAAACCGAGCACCTCTACATCGGCGGCGCGCTCATCGGCCTCGCGTACCTCGCGAACACCGCCCGTCCGCCCGCGCGAGGCTACGAGGAGCTCTACTCCGGCGGCTTCGCGGCGAGCGCCTTCCC
>DASXWF010000170.1:0-9315 GCA_036503835.1 Polyangiaceae bacterium
ATCGAAGCGCTGTCCAAGGCGACGGGCGTCGATCTCGACGTGCCATTCGGCAAGCTGCCGAAAAAGCAGCGGGATCAGGTGCTGTTCGGCCTGGGCGGCAAGAAGATCCGCGTCACCTGGGGCACGGAGGGGACCGAGAACCACGGCAGCTGGGGCGTGCGCTTCAACGGCGTGATCCCGACGCTCACGCGCCGCTTCCACGATACGAAGTCGGAGCGCATGCGCGATCAGTATCGGAAGTTCATGCGCGACCTGCCTTGCACGGAGTGCGGCGCACAGCGACTGCGCGCGGAGAGTCGCGCGGTGCGCGTCGGCGACAAGAGCATCGCCGAGGTGCTCGCGCTCTCGGTCGCGGACGCGGCCGCCTGGTTCGAGAAGCTATCGCTCCCTGGCGGACGGCAGGCGATCGCGGAAGGTCCGCTGCGGGAGGTGAGGAGCCGCTTGCAGTTCCTGTTGAACGTGGGGCTCGATTACCTCACGCTCGACCGCGCGGGGCCGAGCCTCTCGGGCGGCGAGGCGCAGCGCATCCGCCTGGCGAGCCAGCTCGGCAGCGAGCTTTCCGGCGTGATTTACGTGCTCGACGAGCCGAGCATCGGCCTGCACGCGCGCGACAACCAGCGGCTGATCGCGATGCTGAAGCACCTGCGCGATCTCGGGAACTCGGTGCTGGTCGTGGAGCACGACGAGGACACGATCCGCGCGGCCGATCACGTCGTGGATTTCGGACCGGGCGCGGGCCACAAGGGCGGGCGCGTCACGTTCTCGGGCGCGCCCGGAACGCTCGCGGTCGCCGACGGCAGCCTCACCGCCGAGTACCTCTCCGGACGGCGCCGGATCGAGGTGCCCGCGGCGCGCCGCACGCCGAAGGGATCGCTTTGGGTGCGCGGCGCGCGCGAGCACAATCTGAAGAACGTGAACGTGGAGTTTCCGCTCGGCGTGCTCGTCGCCGTCGCGGGACCGAGCGGCGCCGGCAAGAGCTCGCTCGTCAACGGCATCCTCCTGCCCGCCCTGGCTCGCCACCTGCACGACTCCGCCGATCCCGTCGGCGCCCACGACGAGATTCGCGGGCTCGAGGGCGTGGACAAGGTGATCGCCATCGACCAGCGCCCGATCGGGCGCACTCCGCGCAGCAACCCGGGTACGTACACCAAGGCCTTCGACGAGATTCGCGCGCTCTTCGCCGAGCTCCCCGACGCGCGCCGCCGCGGCTGGGACGCCGGGCGCTTCAGCTTCAACATGAAGGGCGGGCGCTGCGAGTCGTGCGAGGGCGACGGTGTGGTGCGCGTCGAGATGCACTTCTTGAGCGACGTCTACGTCACGTGCGAGGTCTGCCAGGGCAAGCGCTACGACGCGGAGACGCTCTCGGCGCGCTACCGCGGCAAGAACATCGCCGACGTGCTCGAGACCGACATCGACGGCTGCCTCGAGCTGTTTCAGGCGCATCCGAGCCTCGCCCGCATCCTGCGCACGCTCTCGGAGGTGGGGCTCGGTTACGTGAAGCTCGGCCAGCCGGCGCCGACGCTGAGCGGAGGCGAAGCTCAGCGCATCAAGCTCGCGAAGGAGCTGTCGCGAACGCAAACGGGACGCACGCTGTACGTGCTCGACGAGCCGACCACGGGTCTGCACTTCGAGGACGTGCAGCGCCTGCTCGAGGTGTTGCACCGCCTGGTCGAGGCGGGCAACACGGTGGTGGTGATCGAGCACCACCTCGACGTGATCAAATCGGCCGACCACGTGATCGATCTCGGCCCCGCCGGCGGCGTCGCGGGCGGGCGCGTCGTCGCCTGTGGATCGCCGGAAATGCTCGCGGAAAACCCACACAGCATCACCGGGCCCTACCTTCTGGAAACGCTGGCACGCGGCCGCAAGTCGAGCCCGAAACCAGGGACGGGGAAATCACGCCCGCGCGCCGCGACAAGCGCCGGGAAGCCACGCGAGCGCAGCGCCGCGAGCGCTGGATGAACCAGGAAACACCCGCATGAAATCTGCGACGAAGATCCGCTGTGGCTGGGCCGGTACGGATCCGATCTACGTCGGCTACCACGACGAGGAGTGGGGCGTCCCCGTGTACGACGACCGGACGCTGTTCGAGTTTTTGGTGCTCGAGGGCGCCCAGGCCGGCCTCTCGTGGATCACGATCTTGAAGAAGCGCGACGCGTACCGGCGCGCGTTCGATCGTTTCGATCCGAAGAAGGTCGCGCGCTACGACGCGCGCCGCGTCGCGAAGCTCCTGGGCGACGCGGGCATCGTCCGAAACCGCGCGAAGATCGAGTCGGCGGTGAAGAACGCGCGTGCGTTCCTCGAGGTGCAGGAGGAGTTCGGGAGTTTCTCCGACTACCAGTGGCGCTTCGTGAACGGGCGGCCGCTCGTCAATCGCTGGCGCAGCATGAAAGAAGTGCCGGCGCGTACCGCCGAGTCGGACGCCTACAGCAAGGACTTGAAGCAGCGCGGGTTCAGCTTCGTCGGCTCGACCATCATCTATGCGCACATGCAGGCGATCGGCATGGTCAACGATCACGTCATCGACTGCTTCCGCCACGAGAAGGTCGGTAGGCGGCGCTAGAGCACCCCACCAACGGCGCAGCTCTCTTCGAAGTCGACGCTAGCTCCTCCCGCTGCACCGGTGCGAGTTCACGCAATCCGGCGTGGAGAGCGCGCACGTGGTCTCCCTCGACTTGCCGTGCTATCAAGCTCGCGGAGGCCGGGTTTGTTCGTGATTCGCTTGAGGCCGCTCGGATACGTCGCGCTTGGCTTTTGCTGGGTGGCGTGCTCGCTGAGTACCGAGCAGCTGAACCCACCCCCCGATCTGCCGGCCAATAGCGGCGGCTCGGCCGGCTCGGGCGGCTCGGGCCACGGCGCGACCGGCGGCATGGTCATGGGCGGCAAGGCCGGGCGCGCGGGCTCGGGCGGATCCGGTAACGCCGGGAAGGGCGCTGGAGGGACTTCCTTCGGCGGTGGAAGCGGAAGTCCTGCCGCCGGCAGGGGCGGAAATGCCAGCGCCGGCATGGGCGGCACCAACACCGGGAACGAGGAAGGCGGTGCGGCCGGATTGGATGAAGGAAACTCCGGGGAAGGCGGAGATCCAGGCTCGGGAGGCGCCGCGGGCGAGGGCCCGGCGGCAGGAGCGGGAGGGTTTACCGGCGGCACGAGCGGAACGACCGGCGGCGGTGCCGGCGCGGGCGGAACGGGCACGGCCGGAGTCGGCGGCGTCGCAGCTGGAGGGACCGCCGGAGGCGGTGGGATCGCCACCGGTGGAACCAGCGGCGCCGGTGGAGTGGCCGGAAGCGGTGGTACGAGCGGCGGAGCCGGAACTGCCGGTACGAGCGGCGAAGTCGGGGGCGCCGGCGGCGCCGTCGCGGGCGGCGGTGCCGGGATCGCGGGCAGCGGCGGCGGTGCCGGCAGCGCCGGCGCGGCCGGACAAGGCGGGAAGGCTGGCAGCGGAGGCTCGGCCGGCGCGGAGTAAGGCCGGAAACTGAGCCGCGCCAGGCGGGCATGTTAGAAATGCCGCCGTGCGGCGCCAGTTGCTCCAGCTCGCCTTGCTCGCCGGGCTTTCGCTGCTCGGCTGCTCCAAGAAACCCGCCCCGGAGGCGAACGACAAGGCGCCCGCGCGCCTGCGCATCGCCGTGATCCCGAAGGGCACCACGCACGAGTTCTGGAAGAGCGTGCACGCCGGAGCGGTGAAGGCAGCGCGCGAGCTCGACGTCGACATCGTCTGGAAGGGGCCGCTGCGCGAGGACGATCTGAAGACGCAGATCGATCTCGTTCAGTCGTTCACGGCCCAGCGCGTCGCCGGCATCACGCTCGCGCCGCTGAACGGCAAGGCCCTGATCGCGTCGGTCGACGCCGCCGCCGCGGCCGGGATTCCGGTGGTGATCTTCGATTCGGCGCTCGCCGGCGGCAAGACCGTGAGCTTCGTGGCCACGGACAACCGCGCCGCGGGCAAGCTGGCCGGGGAACGCCTCGTGAAGCTCGTGGGCGAGCGCGGCAAGGTGCTGGTGCTCCGCTATCAGGAAGGCTCCGCGAGCACGCGCGAGCGCGAGGAAGGCTTCTTGGAGGCCGTGCGCGCCCATCCCGGGATCGAGATCGTGAGCGACAACCAATACGGTGGCGCCACGACCGAGACCGCCTTCTCCGCCAGCGAGAGCGTGCTGCTCGCGAAGAGCGCGGCGAACGGCGGCGTGAACGGCGTCTTCACCCCGAACGAATCCACGACCTTCGGCATGCTGCTCGCGCTCGAGAAGGCGAAGCTCACCGGTAAGGTGAAATTCGTCGGCTTCGACGCCGCTGAGAAGCTCGTGAAGGCCGTCGAGGACGGGAACATCGACGCGCTCGTCGTGCAAAATCCCTTCCAGATGGGTTACCTGGCCGTCAAGACGCTGGTCGAAAACCTGCGCGGCAAGAGCGTGGAGGCCCGCACCGACACCGGCTCTCAGCTGCTCGACAAGCAGAACCTCGCCGATCCGGCCGTGCGCGAGATCATCAAGCCCGATCTCGCGAAGTGGCTCGGTGAATGAGGCTCGTCGCCCGCGACATCAAAAAGGCGTTCGGCGGGACCTTCGCGCTCGACGGTGTTTCCTTCGAGGTCCGGCCGGGCGCCGTGCACGCCGTCCTGGGCGAGAACGGCGCGGGCAAGAGCACGCTGATGAAAATCGTGGCCGGCGCAGTCGCGCCGGACGCGGGGACGCTGCTGCTCGACGGCGAGCCGTTCACGCCGCGCGATCCGCTGGCGGCCCGGCGGCGCGGCGTCGCCATCGTGTACCAGGAGCTGTCGATCTGCGCGCACCTCAGCGTGGCCGAAAACATCGTGCTCGGCACCGAGCCGAACCGCGCGGGCTTCATCGAGCGCGCCCGCCTGCGCGAGCGAGCCGCGCGCGCGCTCGAGCCGGTCACGGCGGGGCGAGCCCCGCTTCCGCTCGATCTGCCGGCGGGACGGCTCGCGGCGGCCGATCAGCAGCTCGTCGAGATCGCGCGCGCCCTGGCGCAAGACGACTGCCGGCTGCTGATCGTGGACGAGCCGACGAGCAGCCTGGGCAGCGACGACGTCACGCGCCTGTTCGCGACGCTCGGCGCGCTGCGCGAGCGCGGCATCGCGATCCTCTACATTTCGCACTTCCTGGACGAGGTGCGGCAGATCGCCGACGACTTCACGGTGCTCCGCGACGGTCGCAGCGTCGCGAGCGGGCGCATCGCCGACACGCCGAACGACGCGCTCGTCGAAGCCATGGCGGGCGTCCGCGTCGCGGCTCACGCGCGCCGGGAACGCGCTCCGGGCAAAGTCGTGCTCGCGCTCGACCGACTCGGCGGCGAGCGCCTGCCGGTCGAGGCGAGCCTTGAGCTCCGCTCCGGTGAGGTGCTCGGCATCGCGGGCCTGGTCGGCTCGGGCCGCACGGAGCTGCTGCGCGCGGTGTTCGGGCTGGATTCCGTGAAACGCGGCGAGGTCCGCGTCGCGGCGCTCTCGGGGAGCGCGTCTCCGCGCGAGCGGCTCGCCCAGGGTGTCGGCCTGCTCAGCGAGGATCGGGCGCGGGAGGGACTCGCGCTCGGGCTCGGCATCGCGAGAAACCTGACGCTGTCGAGGCTCGCGCCGCTGCGGGCGCGCGGTCTGCTCTCGCCGCGCCGCGAGCGCGCGATCGGGGAGCGCCTGATGCGCGAGCTCGGCATCCGCGCGCGCGGTCCCGAGCAGCGCACCGGCGAGCTCTCCGGCGGCAATCAGCAGAAGGTCGCGCTCGGACGGCTGCTGCACCACGACGTCGACGTCCTCTTGCTGGACGAGCCGACGCGCGGCATCGACGTCCGGAGCCGCGCCGAGATCCACCGCGTCATCGACGCGCTCTGCGAGAAGGGCAAGGCCGTGCTCGTCGTCTCGAGCCACCTCGAGGAGCTGCTCGCGCTCTGCGATCGCATCGCGGTCATGAAGAAGGGCCGGCTCGGACCCCCGCGCCCGAATCAGGGCCTCACCGAGCGGGACCTGCTGCGCGAGGCCGCGGGCGCATGAAGGGACTCTTCGCGCACGCCTGGGTCGGACCGCTGGTCGCGCTCCTGCTCGTCTATGCGCTGTTCGCGGCGCTCGCGCCCGACACCTTCGCCGGCGGCCTCAACCTCACGACGATGTTGCGTCAAACGGCGGTCGTCGCGATCACGTCGCTCGGCATGACCTACGTGATCCTGCTCGGAGGCATCGACCTCTCCGTCGGCTCGGCCGTCGCGCTGACGAGCGTCGTCGTCGCCTACGCGCTGCGGTCCGGGAGCTCGCCCGTGAGCGCGGCCGCGCTCGGCCTGCTCGTGCCCGCGCTGTGCGGCGCCTTGAACGGCGGGCTGGTCGCGCGCCTGAAGATCACGCCTTTCATCGTCACCCTCGGCAGCATGAGCGTCTTGCGCGGCGTCGCGAAGGGCATCGCCGGCGAGCAGAAGATCGACGCCGATCCGCGCGGCCTCGACGCGCTGATGGCGGGGCAGGGCTTCCTCTCGCCGGGCGTGTTCATCGCGCTCGGGCTCGCGATCGCGAGCGCCGTGGTGCTGCATTTCACGGTCTTCGGCCGGCACGTGGTCGCGATCGGCTCGAACGCGCAGACCGCGCGGCTCTGCGGCGTCCCCGTCGACCGCGTGACGCTGCTCGTCTACGCGCTCGCGGGAGCCCTCACCGGGGTGGCCGGCGTGCTCGAGTATTCGACGCTCACCGTGGGCGATCCGACCGACTCGATCGGGCTCGAGCTCGAGGCGATCGCGGCCGTGGTCATCGGCGGCGGCTCGCTCGCCGGAGGGCAGGGCTCGATCGCGGGAGCGATGATCGGCGCGCTGCTGATGACCGTCATCAAGACCGGCTGCACGCACGTGGGCCTGCCCAACTGGGTGCAGGAAATCCTGACCGGCGGGATCATCGTCGTTGCCGTGGGCATCGATCGTCTGCGAAAACGTTGAGGCTTCGAGCGCCATGCACGTCCCTCCCGTCGGACCCCCGCCCCGGGCGCCGGAGCCCATGCCGGACGCGGCGGCGTTCGGCGCCGGCGTCGCTCCGCAATCCCCGAATCATCGTTCCGTCCAGCAACTCCACGGGATCCTCTCCGCGCTCGACCCGGACGCCGAGCTCACGGCGAGCAGCGAGCGCCTCGTGGAGCTCGCGCGCTTCGTCCGCACCGGACCGAAGGCCGTGCAGCTCCCCGACCTCGAGCCGACCGATCGCCCGCAGGTCGGACGGCTGCGCCTGCTCACACGCGCGCTCGAGGTGTTTCCCGCCTGCGCGGCGCGCCTCGCCCGCGTGCTCGCTTCGGTGCTGGCGGAAGCGCCGCTGCTCGGCCTGCTCTCGCGCGCCGGCATCCCCGCCGATCGCGGCCTCTTCGGCGAGACCATGGACCGGCTTTCGCGCAGCATCCTGCCGCAGCCCCACGATCCGCACGACTTCGCCCAGCTGCTCGCGAACCTCTTTCCCGCGCGCAAGGACCAGATCTGGCTCGCGACCGTGCCCGCGCCGCTCACGTTGCGCTTCGCCCAAGCGCTCGCGCCCCAGCGCACCGGCGGACCCAGCCCCTGGCCGGAGCTCGAGCGGGGCGCCGCCGACGCCCTCTCGCTGATTGCCCAGCGCGTCTCGGCGGTCGGCCTGTACGACGTGCTGCGCGAGCGGAGCCCGCGCGTGCCGCTCAGGAGCTCGCCCTTTTTTCTGCTGCCGCGCGCGACCGACGCGCTGCTCGCCGCGCACCTGGCCGGAGATCGGGCGGGGTTCGCCAACGCGCTCGGCGAGTGTCAGTCGCTCGTCCGGGCCTGCCTCGACACCGTCGCCGCGGTCACGCACAACCTCGAGCACGCGGGCGTCAGCGTCGACGCCGTGTACCGGCTCGAGCTCATCGTCAAAAATCTTCAACGCTACGAAGCGATCTTCGATCGCTTCACGGCGGGCGACGGCATCGAGCGCGCGGACGGGGTGAAGCGCCTGCTCATTCGCCTGCTCGACGCCCGCCGCAAGGAACGCGACCTCCGCGAGATCTTCACGAACAATCTCCACCTCCTCGCGCGCAAGATCATCGAGCGCGCCGGCCACACCGGCGAGCACTACATCACGACCACGCGCCGCGAGTACACGAAGATGCTGCTCTCGGCGGGCGGCGGCGGCGTGCTCACGACCGGAACCGCGGCGCTCAAGTACTTCGTGGTCTGGGGCCATTTCGCGCCCTTCGTGGAGGGCATGCTCTCCGCCGTGAACTACGCGGGCAGCTTCCTCTTGATGCAGGCGCTCGGCTTCACGCTCGCCACCAAGCAGCCGTCGATGACCGCGGCGGCGCTCGCGCACTCGATGCACACGAGCGCTCAGGAGCGCGACCTGTCGGCGCTCGTCACGATGATCGCGCGCATCACGCGCTCGCAGCTCGCCGCCGCGATCGGCAACGTGGGCATGGTGATCCCGACCGCGCTCGCCTTCGACCTCTTCTGGCGCTCGCGCACCGGCCACCCTTTCCTCGACGAGCACACTGCGGAGCACGTGGTCGAGTCGCTGCACCCCACGCACAGCGGAACGATCGGCTTCGCGGCGCTCACCGGCGTCTTGCTCTGGGTCTCGAGCGTCGGCGCCGGCTGGCTCGAAAACTGGGCGACCTACCGGCGCTTGCCGCAGGCGATCGCCGAGCACCGCATCGGGCGCCTCGTCGGCCGGCGGGCCACTGCCTGGGCATCGCGCGTCTTTTCGCACAATATCTCCGGCATCGGCGGCAACGTCGTGCTCGGGTTCCTGCTCGGGATGACGCCGATCGCCGGGAAATTCTTCGGCCTGCCGCTCGACGTGCGGCACGTCACGCTCTCCACGGGCTCGCTCACGCTCGCCGTCAGCTCGCAGGGCCTCGCGGCGTTCGCCTCGCCGGAAGTGCGCGCCGCGGCCCTCGGCATCGCCATCATCGGCGCGCTGAACTTCGGCGTGAGCTTCGTGCTGGCGCTCTCGATAGCCCTGCGCGCGCGCGAGGTGCCCTACCGCGATCGCCTGCGCCTGCTCGCTTCGGTCGTGCTGACGGCGCTGAAGTCGCCGCTCCAGTTCCTGTTTCCGCCGCGCACGCCCGACGCCGTGCCCGTCCACGGACCCGTCACGGCGCGACCGCCGCAGGTCCAATCGCCCGGCGACGGACCGATGGGTTAGTTGCCGCTGCGAGCGCAGTCGTACTGATCGGTCCCGGTTTCGCAGACGTCGGGCTCGTCGCAAAAGGCGTTGTACGCGTAGACGCAGGTGTTCGAGCCGGAGCAGTCCGCCGTGTCCGTGCCGGACCGGCAAAAGTTCGGTTCGTCGCAGTAGCCGTCCAGCGCGTACACGCAGAGGTTCTCGGGATCGCCGCAGTCGGCCGG
>DASXWF010000171.1:0-3261 GCA_036503835.1 Polyangiaceae bacterium
ACGAAGGCACGACGCAACGCACGACCCACCACGCCAGGCACGCCGTCGAGCATAGCGCACCGCGACGCAGTTACACGGCGTGTTACAGATTCAGTTGCAGCTCATCGATCTCGTCCGCTCGGAGTTCGCACTTGACCGAGTTTGGGGATTGCACCATGGTCTGCACCGGCCGCTCGGGTTCATGCGGCTCGTTCAGGCGCTTGCTGGTCGCAGGATTGTCTGAGCTTCCGGACTCTGGTCTCGGGGAGGTCGTTCGATCATTTCGAGAGGAATCTATGGGCGGAGCGAAGGGCTCATCGGGTCTCGAGGGCGGGGTTCATTCAGATTTGCATACCGGCGAAGAGCAGCGTTTTGCGGCGCTGTACCGGGAATTTTGGCCGATTGTCTATCGACGCTGCCGGCGCCTGCTGTCCGCCGACCAGCTCGCCGAGGACGCAACGCAAGAGATCTTTCTGAAGGTGATGGCACACCAGGCAGAGCTGCCCCCCGGCGAAGAAACGTCGCGCTGGATCAGCCGGGTCACCTCGAACTACTGCTTCAACTACCTCCGTGACGAGAAGCGCCGCCTCGACGCGCGGCTCGACCTGAAGCGAGAGCCGGCTCCGTTCACCGACGGCGTCGCGGATCGCGATCTGGTCCGGAGGGTCATCGCGAGCGTTCCCGAAGACGTGGGCTTGGTCGGCTGGCTCAATCACGTGGACGAGCTCGATCAGCGAGACATCGCCGCGCGCCTCAACATTTCGCGGCGCACCGTCGTCACGCGGCTCTCGACGTTCAACGCGCGCGCGCGGCGCGTGTTGCGTTCGCTGTAGTGCGCCTCGAGCGTTCGGTTTTTCACTCTGCAGGAACTTTTTTTCTGCGCAGGAAGACGCCGCCAGGTGTTCACAGGAGGCAACGGGCGAGGTGGCCCGCTGCAGGGAGATGAAAAAGGGTCCAATGACTAAGACACACGTGCGTCATTCAATCGCCGCTCTGCTGGTTCTGGCATTCGCAGCTTCCGGTTGCGCCGTCGAGAGCGGCGAGTCCGCTGCAGAAGAAGCCGCGGCCGTCGGAGTGAAGGTGGCCGTGCCCAGCCAGGAGATCTTCGAGTACGCGCCGGCGGGCGAGGAGATCGAATACGTCAAGCAGGTTCCTGCTCTCACCCCCAAGGGCTCCATCACCCTGCCCTTCGCCCCCGCGCACACGGTAGCGCTCACGATCACGCCGAATCAGACGGTCAACTTCTCGACGAACAACGGTTCGGCCGGTGTCGATCCCGTGCTGGTGCTGTTCATGCGCCATGACAATTCGACCGTCTTTTCGCAGTCGCCTTACACGCAGCAGGTGGGCACCACGGTGCTCGCGATCAACGACGACACGAACGGGCTTCATCCGTCCATCAGCTATCGCAACACCAAGGGCTTCACCCTGAACGCGCGGCTCATGGTCTTCGCTTACAACCAGAGTACGGGAACCGCGACGCTCAACGGACCGGGCGGTGCCACGACGGTCAGCGTTACGGCCGGCGGCTTCCCGTTGCAGCCCGGCACGACGGGCACTGCGTTCACCAACAACACCAACCAGGGCGGGGTACCCGGCGGGGATCCGTGGCTCTTCACCTTCGGCACGGCGCCGGGCAACCCCCAGGGTGACGGCAACTGGCAAGACGACAAGGCCAATGGTGTGCGCGACTCGCTCATCCAGGGCAATCCCACGGACAAGGTGCTGTGGTACGTGGTCAGCGGCTTCAACACGGGCACGACCACGGTCAACAACTGATCGTGTGAACCGAAGCGAACGGGGGCGGCAGTGCGACCGCCCCTTTCGCATTCAATCATCATGTTCGGCCTTCGGCCCGCCGCGTTGCTCCTGAGCGTCGCGCTGCTTTCGCTCCTCGCAAGCGGCTGCAGCGACGCCCGCGAAGCGTTCGTCTCGACCACGAAGAGCGTTGCCGCACCCATCGTCGGCGGCGAGCTCACGGGGGAAAGCGATTTTCCGGCGGTGGTCGCGCTCGGCGGCTGCTCGGGCACGCTCGTGCATCCCGAGCTCGTCGTCTACGCCGCGCACTGCGGCACCGCCATCTCCAGCCTGAGCTTCGGCCCGCACGCCGACGCTCCGGAGCGCGTGGCGATGACCGATCGCTGCCGGAGCTTCCCTGGCGCCACGCTCGGCGACGGCACCGACCTCGCCTACTGCGTGCTCGAAGAACCGGTGCTCGACCTCGAGCCCGAGCGCATCCTGAGCGGCTGCGAGCTCGACGAGCTCATGGCTGGAGAGCCGGCGATCATCGTCGGCTACGGCAAGGACTCGGACGAGGGAGCCTACGGAGAGAAGCGCTTCGCACACTCGAGCCTCGAAAGCATCGGCGACGAGCTCTTCCTCGAGCAAGGCTCGAGCGACACGTGCCGCGGCGACTCCGGTGGTCCGGTCTTCGTCGAACGTCCGGCTGCGGACGGCACGGTTCAACGCCGCCTGATCGGCGTCACCTCCGCCGGCACCGAAAGCGCATGCGGACGCGGCGTAGGTCACTACGTCAACGTCGCGCGCAAGCTCGATTGGCTCGAGACGAGCTCGCAACTGGACCTGACTCCGTGCTTCGAGCAGGGCGAATGGTCGCCGACAGCCGCGTGCCGCGCGACCGGCACCGCCGAGCGCGACGCGTCGCTGCGTCCGCTCCTCGACACCTGCGGCGATCCGTTCGATCAGCCGGAAGACCTCGAGG
This sequence comes from Polyangiaceae bacterium, assembly GCA_036503835.1. Lineage (GTDB taxonomy): Bacteria > Myxococcota_A > Polyangia > Polyangiales > Polyangiaceae > PMG-095. The sequence goes on from DASXWF010000171.1 coordinate 2,702, forward strand.
CGCCGTCGGTCGCCTGGATGTCGCCAGCCGAGGCGAGCGTTCGGCTTCCGCTTCCAGTTGGCGCAGAATTCGTGGAGCTCGAGCTCGCCGTGGACGCGGCGGACACCGGCGCCGGCGTCGAACACGTCGAGATTTCCCTGCTCGCGAGCGGCGGCGAGGTCTTGTTCCACCGGGGCGACGAAATCCCACCGTATGGCTTACCCACGCTGAGGGTCCCGCCGGGGCACTTCTTGCTCTTGGCCGAAGCCCGCGATTTTTCCGGCAATTCCGCGAGCGCGGGCGTCGCTCTCCGGGTCGGCGACGAGCCTGCGGGCGACCCGGCCGCGAGCGGAGGCGGAGGAGGCTGCGCGACGACATCGCGCGCTGCTCCGCGCGGGACTGGACTCATGACGATGCTGGCGTTGCTCTGCGCCTTCGCAACGAGGCGCCCCATGAAAGGTCGTCGTTAACCGCAGCGCGAGCGGCGCTGCCTCAGATCGAGACCCGCCGGGAATTCTCGCCACGCTGAACTGACGAACGGTCGGACGTGAGCAACTTCACCCTTGGGTGGAGTTCTCACA
>DASXWF010000172.1:0-2578 GCA_036503835.1 Polyangiaceae bacterium
TGAAGAAGGCGACCCCCTGGCTTATCCTGGCTTCGGCCACCTTTGCGCACGTGGCCGTGGCGCAACCGGCTCCTCCGGCTCCGCGTCCCGCCCCGGCCGCCGCGCCGAAGCCGCCAGCTACGGCCGCCGCACCGGCGAATCCTCCGCAAGACCCCGGAGAGCCGAACCTCCCGAACGTGGACGATCCGATGCTCGAACCGCCGGCGGCGGCGGCGCGTGAGCTTCGCACGTGGCCCGAAGCGCTCAGCCTCGTGCGCCAGCAGTCGCCCTCCCTCAAGACTTCGCTCGCCCGAGTCGATCAGGCTGCCGCCCGCTCCCGACAGAGCCTCGCTGCTGCCCTCCCGCAGCTCGGCGCGCGCGCTCAGGTCGGCCAAGAGCTGCTGCTGACCCGCGGCAACGACATCAACGGCGAGCGCCGGCTCTTTCCCGACCCTTCGACCGGCTACGGGGCGAGCCTCAACCTCGTCGTGCCCCTGTTCGTGCCGCAGGCCTGGTACGACCGCGAAACCGCCAAGCGCGCCGTCGATCAGACGCGCCTCGAGACTGCCGAGATCGAGCGCCAGATCGCGGCGCTGGTCGCGGATGCCATCGTGAACGCCGTGACCGGCGAGCGGCTGGCGGAGGTCACGCGTGTTTCGCTGAAGAGCGCGCTCTCGACCCTCGACCTCAACAAGCGCCGCGCGGCGCTCGGGGCTTCGAGCAGGCTCGACGTGCTGAGGGCGGAGCAAGAGGTCGAGCTCGCGCGGCAACAGGTCGTCAATGCGGACGCCGCGTTGCTCCGCACGCGCGAGGCGCTCGGGCTGGCGCTCGGTTCTTCCGAGCCGTGGGGGGTCACACCCGAGATCCGTCTCGACTCGCTCGCTCAGGATGCCCGCACGACCTGCAAACAGGTGGGAAAGATCGGAGAGCGCCCGGACGTGCTCGCCGCGAACTCCAACGTCGGTCTGGTCTCTCGCCAGAAAGGCAGCGTCGATTGGTCGTTCTGGCCGACCGTCGCGGCGACGTCGGACCTCACGTACTACGGTACGGACAACACCTCGAATCGTCTGCATTGGAGCTGGCAAATCGGCGCTGTTCTGAACTGGACGCTCTACGACGGCGGCCTGCGCTACGGCCAGAAGGACGAGGCCGACGCCAACCTCAAGGTCGCGCGCGAGCAACTGAACGACACGAAGCTCAACGCGGAGATCGACGTGAACCGCACCGTGCGCGAGGTAAAGGTCGCCGAGGCCAGCTTGGCCGTGAGCACTCGCGCCCGCGAGATCTCGGCCGAGACGGCGCGCCTCGCCCGCATCGCGTACCTGAACGGCAGCGGCACGAGCTTCGACCTCGTCGACAATGCGCGGCTCCTGCGCGAGGCCGAGCTCGACCTGACGATCAAGGAGTTTGCCCTGCTTCGCGCCAAGGTCGCGGCGATGATCGCGCTCGCGAGCTGCAAACTCTGAGCGACCATGGCCGGCTACTCGGCAACCCCGCTCCCGCAAAAGCTCGGCATCAAGCCGCGCCACCGCCTGCTCGTGCTCGCCGCTCCGGCGGACTTTTCGAAGACGCTCGGCGAGCTGCCCGACGGGGTCACGCTTCGGGAAAAATCCGGGAAGGGCGAAAACTTCGACGTGATCGTGCAGTTCGTCACGTCACGCCGCACGCTCGAGAAAGGCTTCGCCGCGACGAGCGCGCGGCTCGATCCGAGCGGCGGCTTCTGGGTCGCCTGGCCGAAACGCGCCTCGGGCGTCGAAACGGACGTTACGGAAGACGTTGTCCGAGAAATCGCGCTGGCCGCGGGCCTGGTCGACAACAAGGTCTGCGCGATCGACGAGACATGGTCCGGCTTGCGCGTGGTGGTGCGCGTGGCGGACCGCCCCAAGAAAAAGGCCGTTCCCGGGAAGGCCAAACGCTAGACGGGAAGTCCCAAGCCTTCCTTGCGTGTCGGCGCGCGGAGCACTAGCGTGTTTCGGGTGAAGACTCGCTCGGACCAAGCGTTTCTCGCCTTGCTGGCCGTAACGACGCTCACATTTCTCGGGCTGATCGCCTTCATCTTCTTGCGAGTGCCCGAAGCGCAGGCGGCGGCGGGCGGCCTGTCGCAGAAGATCTTCTACTTCCACGTTCCCGCCGCGTACGCGATGTACCTCTCGGGAGTGGTCGCCTTCGGCGCGAGCGCCCTGTACCTCGTCGGGGCGAGCGATCGGCGCGACGCCTGGGCCAAGGCCGGCGCCGAGTGCGCCGTCTGCTTCGGCAGCCTCGTGCTGACGAGCGGACCGCTCTGGGCGAAAAAGGCCTGGGGCGTGTACTGGACCTGGGATCCGCGCCTCACCACCTTGCTGCTCACCGTGCTCATCTACGCCGCCGTCGTGGTGCTGCGCGCCTTCGGCGGCAGCGGTGACGCCGAGCGCCGCTTCGCCGCCGCGCTCACGGTGCTCGGCACCGCCATCTTGCCGATCGTCCACTACTCGGTGCAGAAGTGGGGCGGGAACCATCCCGTCGTCATCGGTGGCGGCGGTGGCGGCTTGCAACACCCCGACATGAAGCACGCGCTCGCCGTCGGCTTCCTGGCCATGACGCTGCTCGCCGTGCTGCTGAT
>DASXWF010000173.1:0-5000 GCA_036503835.1 Polyangiaceae bacterium
AACGGCTCCATGGCGACGCTCGACTGGGAGTACGGCGGCACGGGCAACTCTCCGACGCTGAGCGACGCGCAACACCTCCCGAACGGCAACTTCCTCGGGACTTGCAGCCAGACGGGCGCGGTCCACGAGATCGATCCCGAGGCGAAGCTCGTGCAGTCGTTCAACAACTTGAGCCGCGGCTACACGAGTCACCGCACGACTCTGTACGGGCGCCCGCCGGGTCGCTGAGAAAAGCCGAAGTCTCGCAGCGAGCGGGCTGCGGATCCCGCGAATCGCGCAAACGTGGGTTGCGATTCGAGCAGCGGTGTTGCGAACGCAACCCACGATTTCGCCTTGAATTGCGCCGATCCATCGCTCACCTTCGAGTGATCGCCGACGCGAAACGCGCTCGATCCAGCCGTCTTCGAGAACAACGGCCTCGTGGGACCCGACTGGCTCTACATCGACGAGAACACGACCGCCCTCTCGAGCGTCGACGCCGTCAACGCCCTTACCGACATGAGCGTGCAAGGCACCACGAGCAACTGCCCCGGCACGTACGGCCCGCGACCGTAGAGCGCACAAAGAAAAACGGCAGAAGCGCTTCCCGTGAGGGATCGCGCCTCTGCCGTTCTCTATCCGGCAGCGCCTGGACTCAGCCCGCGCTGGCCGAGCCGCTCGCCGAAGCGCTCGCCTTGACCGACACGTCGATCGAAACCGCCGCGTCCGCCTGAGCCTTGAGCGAGCCGACGAAGCAGGCGCCGACCTTGAGGGCCGCGTCGCCGCCGCCCTGGACCGCAGCCTGGACGCCTTCGAGCGACGCCTTCACGTTGCCGACGACGCCCTCGACCTTGCCCTTCATGCCCAGCGTGACCTTGAGGATCGCAGGCAGATCCTTGGCGAGCACCGCCTTCAGCTTGGCCGCCGCCTGAGCGTCGGCCGCGCCGTCGATCTTCACGACCACGCTGGCCGGGCGGCACTCGAGCTTGGCGCTCGCTTCCGCGTCGCAGTTCGCCTTGCACTCGGCGCTCATCTCGGGCGGCTTCACGTTGCCGCTGCACTTCGGCGCCTTCATCTCGACGTCGCACTTGCCCGAGCATTCGCCTTCGCACTTGCCCTTGGCCTGGGCGGTGCAGCTCGCGCTGCACGAGCCCTTGCAGGTGCCGCTGCAGTTCGCGTGGGCCGTGCCCTTGCACTTGCCGTCGCAGGTGCCGGCGCACTTGCCGGTGCTGTTCTTGCCGTCGCACTTGCCCTGGCAGTCGCCGTCGCACTTGCCCGAGATCTCGGCGCTGCACTCGCCGTTGCACTCGCCGCTGCAGCTGCCTTCGCACTTGGCGCCGGCCGCGACCGTGCACTCGCCGTCGCACTTGCCCGAGCATTCGCCGCTGATCTTGCCGCCTTCGCACTCGACCTTGGCCTCGCCCGGCTTCACCTTGGCGTCGCACTTGCCCGCGCACTCGGCGACGACGTTCATCGACGTCGAACAGACCGGGGGCTTCACGTCGACCTTCAGGTTGCCCTTGGCCTTGGCCTTGAAGTCACCGATGAGCTTGGCTGCTGCGCCGCAGGCGGCCTCCGCCTTCTTGCCGGGGCCCTCTTCCTTGGGCTTGAGCGCCGCGTCGTCGGCGCCCAGATCCTTGGCGAGCGTTCCGCAGGCCAAGGCCACCTCGGCTTCGAGATCGGCTGCAATCTTCTGCAGGTTCGCGCCGGCCGCGAGCGCTGCCTTCACCTTGCCTTCGAGCTCGCCCTCGAGCCCGAAGTTGGCCGCCATGACAGCCTGAGCGTCCGCAATGTTGGCTGGGCACCCGCCCGGGATACCGCCCGGAACCGCGTCGGCGCCCGGAATGCCGCCGGGCATCCCCTTCTTGCCACAGTCCATCAGCAACGGGGACGCGAGCATCGCCGCTGCGACGAGCGCTCCGCCAACTCTTTGACCACGAATGGGACGCATGATGAATCCTCCTCCGAGTCGGCCCGATTTGAGGCAGAGGTGCGCGTATCCTCGTGCACCACCTTCCCTTCGCGGGGCTCGGTATGGGGGCGAACCTTAGTCCCACCCGCTAGCGCTTGGGAATGACCAGCCGACAGCCGCGAAGAGCTCGAGCGAAAATCTCTATGATTTCGAAGTATTACCGCCGAAGGGCAGCTCGATTTGCGTGCTATTTTCGGGGCGTTTCTTGCCGCGATGACCCGCACGTTCGAGGATTTCCTGCTCTCGCTGCGCGTCGGCGTCGATGACCTCGGGGTTGTCGAGGGCGAAGGCGAGCGCGTCGAACACCTTGGCCGGGCCGAGCTGTGGATAGCGTTTGAGGATGCGCTCCACGCTCGCGCCGCTCTGGAAGAACGCGTAGAGCCGCCGTACGGGAACGCGCGACCCCGCGACGTACGGGCTGCCTCCGAGCACGTTCTGATCAACGCGCACATGAGGATGCGGGACGAGAACGACGGGCAGCGTCATGACGGGAGCTCTCCGCCAATACTCCGCAACCTCGGCGGAAGCTAGTTATCCGAGACGGGAGTCCGGGTTGCGGGACTACTCCTCGCCCGGTTCGCGTGGGATTCCGAAGAGCTCGAGCCAGCGGTACACCTGCCGGCGATCGCGCCCGAAGTGCTTCGAGGTGGCGCGCACGCTGTGGCCGGTTCGCCGGTACACCTCGAGAAACTCGTCGCGCGACGGGCGGTCCGTGGCGGCTCGGGCCGGAGGCTCGCTGGCGGCCGGGACGGGCAGCGTGCCGAAGAGCTCGGGCATGGCGTCCCGGAGGGCGCCGGCGCCCACCTCGCCGGTCTGGTTCGAAGCCAGCAGCCGGTGCACCAGGCGATCGATGCCGCGCAGGTTGTCGGGCCAGCCGCAGAGCACGAGGAGCTCGGCGACCTGGGGGCGGAGTTCGAGCCGAACCTCGCGTTGCCGCTCCCGGCACCAGCGATCTCTCAGGCAGTCGACCCACCACAGGATGTCCTGGCGCCGGGCGCGCAGCGGCGGCAAGCGGAGCTCGAAAAACGAAAGCCGCGCGTAGAGGTCGCGCCGAAACTGCCCGCGCTCCACGCGCTCCGCCAGATCGGCGTTGGTCGCGGCGACGATGCGCACGTCGGTGCGAACGGTCCGCACGCTCCCGACGGGCCGCACCTCGCCCTCCTGCAGCACGCGTAGAAGTTTTGCTTGAAGGTCGAGCGGGACCTCGGCGATTTCGTCCAGGAACAGGGTGCCGGTGTGAGCCGCGACGAAAAGACCGACTTGGGCGGAGACGGCGCCGGTGAACGCGCCTCGCTCGTGACCGAAGAGCTGCGATTCGATGAGCTGGGGCGCGAGCTCGGCGCAGTTCAGGCGCAAGAGTGGTCCGGCGAGCCCGCTTTGCCGGTGGATTTCCGCCGCGAGGAGCTCCTTGCCCGTGCCCGTCTCGCCGGCGATCAGCACCGGCGCGCGGTCCTCGGCGACGCGCGGCAGGAGCTCGCGCAACCGGACGATGTCCGGGCTTCTACCGGGGGGCATCCCGGCGAGCGGCGCTCCCGCGGGGAGGAGCTCGTCCACGACGGCGATCGTGTCGCCGAAGCGCACCACCGATTGGGGCAGGAGCGGCGTCGCGCCGGTGAGCTGCTGGCCGTTCACGCGCGTGCCGTTGCGTGCGCCGTGGTCGATCAGGGTCGGGACCGAACCGCCGACGCTCGCGCCGATCGCGGCATGGCGCCGCGAAACGGTGGGGTGTGGGACCGCGGCGAACGGCCGCGCGCCGACGTCGCTGACCGACGTGCTCGACTCGCGCCCGAGCTCGAGGCCGCTCGTGATCGGAACGGTCAGCCCCGCGAGCTCCTCCGGAAAGACGAAGTAGAACGCGAGCGGCGGAGTCCGGCGTACGGAGTTTGCCGCGTTCGGGTGCGTCGTGCCGCCGGTCATCGGTAAAAAGCCCGGTACGCTACGAGCTTTGCGCCGCGCCCGTCCGATGACAAGCGCCGGGACACCGCTAGCGGGCCGAGCTTCCCGAAAGGGCGTCCACGGCCTGGCGATGCTCCTCGAAGGAGCGGCTGAACCGGTGGCGCCCGCGCCCGTCCGCGACGAAGTAGAGGTAGTCCGACGCCGCCGGCGAGAGCACCGCCGCGAGGGCTCCCTCGCCGGGGTTCGCGATCGGACCCGGAGGCAGGCCAGGGTGCCGGTAGGTGTTGTAGCGATTCTTCGAGTCGCGGAGCATCGCGGGCGTGACCGTGCCGCGGTAGTCGGCGCAGCTCGGCGCGCTCGCGGGCTCGACCAGGCAGCCATAGCCGGCGGTCGGGTCGGACTGCAGGGTTCGGAGGGGGCGAAAGCTCGGATCGCGCAGCCGGTTGAAGAAGACGCTCGCAATCACGGGACGCTCCGCGGGATCGGCCGACTCCCGCTCGACGATGGACGCGAGCGTGACGATCGCCTGGTCGTCGAACCCGAGCTCGTCGGCCAACCGCCGGCGAGCGCCCGGATACTTGGCGTCGAGCCGCAGCAGCCGCTTGTCGCTCTCGCGCGCGAGCTGGCGCACCACCGCCGCCGGATCGCTGTCGACCGAGAGCTCGTAGGTCGCGGGAAAGAGTCGGCCCTCGGCGCTGGGGCCGCTGATCCGGAGCTCCTGCAAGAGCCCGGCGTCGAACACGGCGCGCTCGAAACCGGCCGCGCTGCAGATCTCGAGCTCTGCCAGCCGGAGCGCGATCTGGCGGTGCTGAAAGCCTTCTGGCAGCGTGACGCGGACCGTCGGCCGAGCCGGAGAGCGGGTGAGACGCTGAGCGAGCGCGCGCGGGCCGAGATCGTCGCGCAAGAGGTGCCTCCCCGGCGCGACGGCGGGGCTCAGAAACCGGAGGTACCCGGCGAACAGCCGCGGGCTCGTGACCAGGCCCGCTTCGGCGAGGCGCAGCGCGAGCGCGCTCGGATCGACCGGCTGCTCGAGCTCGATCTCGACTCGCCGCCCGCTGCCGGGCCCGTCCGAACGCGCCCAGGCGACGAACCCGCCGACCAGCGTCAGGATCACGATGAGCGCGCCGCCGACCAGCAGGCGCCCGCGTCCCGG
>DASXWF010000174.1:0-2227 GCA_036503835.1 Polyangiaceae bacterium
GGTGGAGAGTCAGTCGGCCTTTTCCATGGGAAGCCCCGCGGCTTCCCAGGCGAGCACACCACCTTCGAGGAAGACGGCTTCGACGCCCTGCTCGAGGAGCTTCGTCATGAGCTCTTTCGACTTGTCGCCGCCGCGGCAGTAGAGCGCGGGCGGCGCGCCCAGCATGTAGAGCTCGGCAAGCCGATTTTGGATGTCCTCGGCGGGCAGATTTTTGGCGCCGGGGATGTGGGCTCGCTGGAAGACGGCGGGCTCGCGGATGTCGACCGCCGCGACCCTACCGGCGCGGAGGAGCTGCGCGAGCTCTTCCGGCTTCAGTGCGCCCTCGGCGCGGGGCAGAAACGGCTCGAGCATCTCGCGTAGCTGCGGTCGCTTGAGCGCGCCGACCTTGCCACCGACCGGGCGGCCCTGGTGGAACACGACGAACGTCGGGACCGACTGCACCCCGAGTTGCCGCGCGAGCGTCGGAGAGCGGTCGATGTCCACGGTGACGATCTTCGCTTTGTCGGTGAGCTCCTGTGCGAGGGCCTTGAGCTCGGGGGCGACGAGCTTGCAGGGCGCACACCACTCGGCTGAAAACTCGACGAGCACCGGCAACTCGCTCATCAGCACTTCGCGCTCGAAGTTCTGCTCGGAAACGGCGCTGGGGACCATGGAAGGCCTTCGTAGCACAGCCGACCGCGCGAGCGTCACGGGCAGCGTTGCCCCGCCGTGACCACGCTGCCACGCAGGTACGAGCCGCCCGGCGCCTCAGCCGGATCCGCGTTGGCACCGCTCTTGCGAAGGTTCCCGTCCAGGAGCCTCGCACGGTACCCGGCGCCACGAGCCGCGGCGTGGTTGAATCCAAAGACCCCCGCGGAAGAACGAAGCGCGTCGGGCACCGTGCGAGCTCCAACGTCTTGTGCTCGTCCGAGTGCAGGTCGTTCCCCCCATTCGACGAGGACCCGATGGTGTTCGCGCTCGTGCTGTTACTGCTTCTGGCGCTGTTCACGATGCCGGCGTGGCCTTACAGCCGTAACTGGGGTTACTACCCGAGCGGCGGGCTAGGCCTCGTAGCGTTGGTCGTGCTGGCGTTGTTGCTCTTCAGGACGTGAGCGAGCCGCACGCGAGCCGCGCGGCCCTCGAGGGGGACCCGCGTATCTCAGCGTCCGATGGGTGAGCGACCGCTCATGCCTCCGAGCGGACCGGCTCCGCCCATGCCTCCGGAGGCACCTGCGCCACCGTTCCCGGGTGGCGGCGCCGCCAGCGCGACGGGTCCGACCGGCTCACCCGTGTCGGTGTCGTTGTCACCGGGCTTGTTCGGTTCACCACCGTCGACCGGCGGTGGCTCGGGTTGCGTCGGCGGAGTGTGTCCGTTGCCCCCGCACCCGACGAGGCAAAAGACCACGAACCAGTGTGCACCCACGCTCCGCATCATTCGATCCTTCCTGGTCTGCGACCGCTTTGCCTACCCGTCGAGCAAGTTTTGGGCCGACGGGCCTCGTTTCAGGAATCGTCGGGTGAACGGTCGGGTGTCTCGTCCGGGGGAGGCGGCACGCTTGGAACACCCGTACGGCGGTTCAACGCCAGAACAGGAGCGCCCGGCGTTTCACCGATGGGATCGCGCGGAGTAAATTCGCGAGTGAGCACGAAGAGAGCGAGGCAGAGCGCCGAGGTACCCAGCAGGGCCGGAATCGAAAACACGGCGGCGCTCGCGAGCGTGCCCGTAGTCGTCGCTCCGAGGCGTGCGGTGGCGGCTTCGAGCGTAAAAAACCACGGAACGCTCAGAACGAAGGTCGTCGTGAACGGGGCGACGGCCGCGGGCAGGAGCCGGCGGACGTAAGGCGCGAGCGGTGCCCGTCCGAGGCTCGCGGGTTCGGAATCGTCGGACTCCCGCTGCTCGTGGATGCGGTTTCTGAGAACCCACGCGAGCTCGATGCCACGCACGCAGCCGAGCGCGAACGCCCCCGTCAAGCCGCCGAGCAGGAAACAGGCGGCGGCCAGGAAGGGCTGCGGCAACGCCGTGGAGAGCTCCACGCCGCGCGTGAGCACCTGATCGGCCGTTCTCGAGAGCCCCCCTGCGAGCAGGCCGAGCACCGCACCGACCAGCGTCGCGCCGAGCGACGCCGCGAGCACGGCTCCGAAGGTACGCACCGCGGTGGCGACTGCGCCTCCGGGCTGTGCCTTGGACCAGGGGTCGACGAGCGTCAGGAGCGGCGACGAGACGAGCAACACCACGGCGAGCGCGATC
>DASXWF010000175.1:0-6956 GCA_036503835.1 Polyangiaceae bacterium
CATCTACCGGAGCGGTGAGCTCGTGGCGGCCGCGCCCGCGTACGTGAAGGGCAACAGCGAAGGCGAGTTCGTCTTCGACCATGCCTGGGCGAACTTCGCCGAAGGCACCCTGGGCGTGCGCTACTACCCGAAGCTCGTCGCCGCGGTGCCGTTCACGCCCGCGACGGGGCCGCGCCTCCTGATTCGCGCGGGGGAAGCGGAGGCGCCGCTCTACGAAGGGCTCGTGCGCGCGCTCTCTGCGGTCTGCGAGAGCGCCGAGCTCTCTTCGGCCCACGTCCTCTTTCCTCGCCCGGAGGAGGCGGGCAAGCTCGCCGGTCTCGGCCTGCTCGAACGCCACGGCGTGCAGTTTCAGTGGCACAACCCGGGCTACGCAAGCTTCGACGAGTTTCTGGCGCGCTTCAGCGCCAAGCGCCGCCACCAGATCCGCTACGAACGGCGTGCCCTCGACGAGCGCGGCATCGAGCTCACCGTGCTGAGCGAAGGCACGCTCGGGCCCGAGCAGGCCGATTTCATCCACGATTTCTACACGGCGACCGTCGACAAGTTTCCCTGGGGCCGGCGCTACCTGAACCGGGGCTTCTTCGAGGAGGTGTGCTCGACGATGCCCGACGCGCTTCACGTCGTCGTCGCGCGCGAGCGCGGCAAGGGTCGAGCGCTCGGCGGAGCCTTCAACCTGCTCGGCAAGACGCGTCTCTACGGCCGCTACTGGGGGGCGCTCGCCGAGGTGCCGTTCCTGCACTTCAACGTCTGCTTCTATCGCGGCATCGAGGAAGCGATCACTCGCAAGCTCAGCGGCTTCGAGCCGGGTGCGGGCGGCGAACACAAGGTCGCGCGCGGCTTCGAGCCCACGGTGACGCACAGCGCCCATTACCTCGTCGACCGTCGCTTGCGCGCGGCGGTGGCGGACCACCTCGGCCGCGAGCGGCAGGTGATCGACGAACACGTCGACGAGTCAGCGCCGATACTGAAACCTTTGTAGTTGAACTGCTGAGTCCAGTTGCGCTGGTTGGCTTGACGGAGGCCGCCACGACGCCAAGCAGACGCCAGGGCCCGCCAGACGATTTTTATTTGGATTGATTCACACCCAGTTGCGTCACTTCGCGCAACCAACCCCACAAAATCGGCTGGCGGCCCTGGCGTCTTCCTGGCGCCTGGCGGCAAAAAAAACCTAACCGCCCGCAAAACGACGCGGCCCGATCTCCAGGCCTCACTCGGTCGCGACGAGCGGCGTACCCAGCATGAAGTGCCACGAGAAGAGCGCCATCGCGCTCGCGTCGCCGGGCTCGTTCTTCGGAAGCACGAGGCCGGCACGAAATTCGAGCCACGGCCCGGGGGCGCGACCGGTGAGGGGGAGCCCGAAGCCGAGCGACATTTCGAAACCGCTGCGATGGCTGGCGAGAGGATCGCTGGGCGCGCTCGTGAGCACGCCGAGGCCGAGCGACAGGGAATCGATCGTGAGATCGAGGAAGGGCGGGCCCGTCTCGAGCCCCTTCGCCCAGCGCAGGAGAAAGAGCGGCTTCAGATCGAGTCCGGCGGCGAAGCGGCGGCGCAGCACGGCTTCGTCGCCGATCGACTCGGCGTAATAGAGGTAGAGGCCCGCCACGGAAAACCAGTGCGCGCTGATGCGCCCGCCGACCGCGAAGTCGCCGTTCGAGAACGCGACGTTCGGCCCGACGCCGAGCCCGAGCTCGAGATCGCCGTCGAAACGCCCGTAGGCGCCGTCGCCCTCGTGGCGGTTCCCGTCCGGATCGAGGCCGGTCACGTCGGAGGTCGTCTTCCGCCCGAATGCGGGCGTTCCCTCGGCGGGCTCGGCCGCGAGCGCGAATAGGACGAGAGCCGCGGGCGTCATGCGCTGCGATCGCGGGTGATCTGACGGATGGCGTCCCGGAGCTCGGGGGCGAAGATCAACCGGACCCGCTCGAGCCGCTCGCCGCGCAGGCGTCCGAGCAGGAAGGACACCTCGGCGAGCGAGCGCGGCCGCCCTCGCGGGAAGACCACGCTCAGCGGATCGTCGAGATCGTCGAACGCGACGGTCGAGGCGACGTCGAGGCCCACGTACACTTGCGGATCGAGCGCGGTGGACCGCGCCATTTCGCGGGCCGCGTCCAGCGCTACGAGACGTCCCTCCGGCGTGGCCTGCTCGCCGTAGAGCTCTTCGGTCTTGAACAGCCGGCGCGCCAGCAGCCGGCGCACCAGATCCCCGAGCAGCGGATCAGGGCCCTTTTCCCAGGCTGCGAGCGCGACCCAGAGCGAAGGATCGTCGAGCCCGAGGTACTCGCCGAGCGTCGCTCCCCGCTCGCTCGCCAGCGCGAGGATACCGGCTGGCGTACCGGGCAAGCGCGTGCCGTCGGCCAGGAGCGCCCGGGCGCGCTCGAGGATGCGCGCGAGCATCCACTCGCACGCGCGCTCCGTCTTGTGGAAGTACACCTGCTGAAACATGAACAGGCGCGCGAGCAGGAACGATTCGATGGCGGGAATGCCCTTCTCGCCGTCGATGGCGAGCGCCGGCGCCGCGCCTTCGGTTTCGGGGACGCCGAAGCACAGGCTCCGGAGCAGCCAGTCGAGGTCGAAGCGACCGTAGCCGACGCCCGTCGCGTGGGCGTCGCGCAGCAGGTAGTCGCAGCGGTCCACGTCGAAGGTGCCGCTCACCGCGCGCGCGAGGAACGTGATCTCGTGCTCCCCGCGGACGAGCCTGGCGACCCGCTCGGGGAGGGCGGGGTCGTAGCCGGACAGGATCCGGTGCACCTCGGTGCCGGGGTCGAGCAGGATTCGCTCCGTCCAGGCTTCGTGGCGACCGTGGTCGGGCGCGATTTGCTCGAACAGGTGGGAGAACGGCCCGTGGCCGAGATCGTGCAAAAACGCCGCAGCCAGGGCTTCACGGGCTCGCTCGGTCGTGACCCTTTGCCAGTAGGGCAGGGCCTCGTGGATGCTCCGGAGCCGCCGAATGAGCCGGGTCATCACGAAGGCCGAGCCGAGAGCGTGCGAAAACCGCGTATGATCGGCGCCGGGATAGGCGAACGAGGCGAGTCCGAGCTGCCGAATCCGGCGAAGTCGCTGGACTTCCGCTGCCTCGAGCAGCCGCGGAACGATCTCCTCCTCCGGGCTCTCGAAAGAAACCAAACCGTGAACGGGATCGCGAAGGATCAAGGGTGGCCACGACTCAAGCCGAACGCGAACGCGAGCGGGCCGAAAGGACCTATCGAGCGGAACCGAAAGACCCAAATCAACTGCGAACGGGGCTGGGGCCCCGTTCGCCCACGCGACGCGGCCCCGTTCGCCCACACGACAGAAAGAGCCGGGATACCTCTCGACAGGTCTTACGATCGCGCGTAACTTTTCTCGGATAAGTGTTCGAGGGTCGAGACTTCGACCGCCCCCACATGCCCCGTCCTCAAGCTGCCCCGCTCTCCCGGCCCATCAGGCTCGTGGACGTGCTGCGCCAGCTGCCGGAGGCCGAGCTCGACTCGCTGATCGGCCGTCTGAAGATTCGCGTCGACGAAGCCAAGCGCATCGACGTGCCGTCCCAGGTCGCACGCCTCTTGCTGCAGCTGCCGGAGCTCAGAGATCCGTCGATCTTGCCGGGCCCGACCCGGGAGCTCTTGCACCGCGTCGCGGAGGCGGGCGGCGTCCTTGCCGCCAAGACACTGCCGGCCGCCGTCGAGCCGCTCGTCGCGCGCGGCATCGTCTTCGTCCGGAGCCGCAGCACGGGTGTCGAGCTACTCCTCCCCGTCGCCTACCTGCTCCAGCTCAAGCCGTGGGAAGGAGAGGATCCGCGAGGCGTGCGCGCCATGCTCTGGCAGGCGCATCCCGACGTGGCCTCGAGCATCGCGTCGCACTACCTCGGTCGCCCCGCGACTCCGCCGATTTCGCTCGCGCTCGAGCCCGCGTGGGAGGTGCTCTGCGATCCGACGCGACTCGCACGTGAAGTCGAGGAGCTCGCGCCGCTCGAGCGCAAGTTGCTCTCCGCCGTCGAACAGGTCGGCGGCGAAGTCGACACCGAGGAGCTGCTCGATCTGGAGCGCGAGCCGCTGCGCTTGCGCGGTGCGATGGGCGCGACACCGTCGCGGCGCGGCGTCGGCTTCGCTCTCGAAAGGCGAGCGTTTCTCGTTCCGGTGCACCCGAACCGGCACGTCATCCCGACCGAGGTCGCGACCATCATCGGCGCGAACCGCCGGGCCGAGCGCGAAGCACAGCGCGGCGCAATCCGCAGCTTCGTGCTCGGCGAAGATCACGCTCCGCGCCGCGCGCGCTTCGCAGAAGATCCGGCGCCGCTCGCGCTCGCGCTCGCGCTCGCCGTGCGCGACCCGGGCGTGGAAGTGAAGCCGGGCGTCGGCACGCCGCGCTCGTTGCTCACCAAGCTCGCCACGCGCTTCGGCAAGGACGGCGAGCACGTCGCTTTCGTGGCCGCGCTGAGCCGCGCCATCGGCCTCTGGGATCCCTCCGCGATCGGCCTGGCTTCTCCGCCCGGCGCGCTGCCCGTCTCCGACCTCGGCCGCGCGCCGTTCTCGGCCTGGCGCCGGGGCGGAGCCTGGGACGAGGCGCGGCCCGACGGAGAGGTCTTGCGCGCGCCCCCCGAAGCGCGGGAGTCGAGCGCGGCGGGCGTCGTGCGCGACCTCGTGCTCGAGGCACTCCAAGAACTGTCGGATGGCCGCTGGGTGCCGTGGGAAGCGGTCGCCGCTTACGTCCGTTCGGATTCGCGCACGCCGGGCGTCGAGCGCCTGGTCGAGCGCTGGGCGCAGCGTGGCGGCATGGAGGCTCCGTCGCCGGAGGAGCTCGCGCGACGCATCGCGCTCGGCAGTCTGCACCTGCTCGGCGCCGTCGACCTGGGCGATCCGGAAGACGACGCGGCGCTCGGTCCCACGTTGCGCATCACGCCGCGCGGGCGAACGTACCTCAAGGACGCGCCCGACTCGCGCCCGTCCGGTGAGCCGAGTCGCTTCCTCGATCATCAGGCGTTGCGCGTCGGCGCGTCGGCGCAGGTCGGCTCCGTGATCGCGCTCGCGCCGCTCGTCGAGGTCGGAGGCGTCGCGGCCGGTCTCGACCTCTTGGTCACGCCGCAGACGCTCTCCCACGCGTTGAGCGCCGGTTTCGAAGCCGACGTGTTGCAGGCTCGCCTCGAGACGCTGGCGCAGCTGCCCGATCCGATCGCGCGCTCGCTGGCGCAGGCGAGCGCGGTGGTGGGCCGCGGCGAGTTCGTGGCCACGGCGGGCTTCATCTGGGTCGAGGATCCGGAGATTCGGGAACTCCTGCGCACCCGCCGCCAGACGGTGGACCTGTTCGTCGATCCGTCGCCACCCGCCGGGCTGCTGGTGCAGCCGGGCGTGGATCTGGAAAGGCTCGCTCGCCGCTGCCGCTCGCTCGGTGTCGAGCTGATCGTCGCCGGCGAAACCTACCGCACGCGCTCGATCTCGCCCGGTAAGGGCGGCAGCGGCCCGCGCCGGTTGGAATCGAGCGGGACGCTGCCGTCGCTCCACTCCGTGCGTGGCCCCTCGAGCGCCCGGCAGCAAGCCGTCCGCGGCTCGACCGCTCCGCGCCGCAACCCCTCGAGCACCCGCATGCCGAGCGTGCGCGATCCGAACGGGACGTTCGGCGATCCGGACGACAAGCAGGGCACGGGCGAGTAGTCCCGGCCGCCGCCGGCGTCGCCGCGTAATCGATGCCGAGCCCGCCCCCGAAGTCGATGGGCTCGAGAGACTTCTCCGGCCGGCAGCGGAAGGCGCCCGCGCCCGGGCAGCGACCCGCTCGATTTCTACGACGCTTTCGACCTGAGTCGCGAGGATCCGATGGCCGATGCCGAGCTCGAGCTCCCGGTCCGTCTTCGCCACACCGCTCATCACGATGTTTCGGGCCGGTATCCCGGCGCCGAGCGCGAGCTCCGAAAGCCCGAGCGCGCCTTGCGCATCGCGTCGAAGCCCGCTCAGGGGTAGGAGGAGAACCTACCCCCAATTCCCGCGCCGTGTGGCATGCTCGCTCCTACTGTCCGAAGGCCCCAGCACCGGGCTCGGACACCTCAGGACTTCATGATTTCCCGTAGAGCCAAGATTGTCTGCACCATCGGTCCGGCCGTCGCCACCCGCGAGGGAATTCGCGGGCTCATCGAAGCCGGAATGGATGTGGCCCGCCTTAACTTCTCGCACGGCGAGCATGCCGAACACGGCAAGCAAGCCGAGCTCATCCGCAGCGAAAGCGCCGCCCTCGGCAAGCACGTCGCGATCTTGCAGGACCTCTGCGGTCCGAAGATCCGTACCGGAAAGGTCGGCCCGAAGGCGCTCGCCGCCGGAGACGTGGTCGAGCTGGTTTCGGGCGACACCGGAGATGACCGCACGATTGCCGTCTCGTATCAGGGGCTCGAGCACGACGTGCGCCCCGACGATCGGATCCTCCTGTCCGACGGACAGGTGGAGCTTCGGGTGCTCGCCATCAAGGGGGAGCGTGTCGAGGCTCGTGTCGAGCACGGCGGACCGATGCGCGCGAAGATGGGTGTGAACCTCCCGTCCGGAAACCTCCGCGTCGGCGCGCTCACCGAAAAGGACAAGCAAGACCTCGAGTTCGGTCTGTCGATCGGCGTGGACTACGTGGCGCTCTCCTTCGTCCGCAAGGCGGAGGAGGTGCAGGAGCTGCGCGACATCTGCGAGCGGCGGGGTCGTCCGACCCCGATCGTCGCCAAGATCGAGACCCCGAACGCGGTGGAACGGCTCGATTCCATCGTGCGCGCCGCGGATGCCGCGATGGTCGCGCGCGGCGACCTGGGGGTGGAGCTACCCCCCGAGACCGTTCCCGTGATCCAAAAGCAGATCATCGGGACTTGTCGGATTCACAGGAAGCCCGTGATCGTCGCGACCGAGATGCTCCAATCCATGGTCGACTCCCCGCGCCCGACGCGAGCGGAGGCGAGCGACGTGGCTCACGCAGTCTTTGGCGGCACCGACGCCGTGATGCTCTCGGCGGAAACCGCC